>JAQVRJ010000050.1 GCA_028701115.1 Clostridia bacterium | reverse complement strand
TACAAGTATTAGGTAAACAATTAAATATACCAGTATTTACAATAGATAATTCAAAAGATGTTGTTCAAATTGCAAATTCAGCGCTTAGACAAGCAATAATAAATATGAATGATGTAGTAATTATAGATACAGCAGGTAGATTACATATTGATTCTATATTGATGAATGAATTAAAAGAATTAAAGCAAAATGTAAAACCGCATGAAATATTATTAGTTGTAGATTCTATGACTGGTCAAGATGCTGTTAATGTTGCAGATACATTTAATCAACAATTAGGTGTAGATGGATTAGTATTAACAAAATTAGATGGTGATACACGAGGTGGTGCGGCATTATCTGTTAAAAAAGTAATAGGTAAACCAATTAAGTATTCAGCTACTGGTGAAAAATTGAATGATATAGAAGAATTTTCTCCAGAAAGAATGGCAGCCAGAATATTAGGTATGGGTGATATAATTTCTATAATTGAAAAGGCAGAAGAAAACTTTAATTTAGAAGATACTAAAATGTTAGAATCTAAATTAAATAAGTCAGATTTTACAATGCAAGATTATTTAGATCAATTACAGCAAATTAAAAAAATGGGTTCATTATCTTCAATATTAAAGATGTTACCAGGAGTTGGTAATAAACTTAAAGATGTTGAAATAGATGATAAAGAATTAGTGAAATTAGAAGCTATTATTCAATCAATGACAATTAAAGAAAAAAACAATCCTAAAATAATTGATGGGAAAAGAAGAAAAAGGATATCCCTTGGTTGTGGTAGACCTGTTTCAGAAATAAATAAGTTACTTGATGGATTTGAAGTTTCTAAAAAAATGATTAAAAAAATGATGACAGATAAAAAAGGTAAGAATAAAATGAATTTTAAAGATATTAAAAATATGGAAGACTTTAAAAATTTTAAAATGCCATTTTAATAATAACAATAAATTTAAATTAATTTTGGGGAGGTGAAATATATGGTAAAAATAAGACTAAAAAGAGTTGGTGCTAAGAAAGCTCCATTTTATAAAGTTATTGTAGCAGATTCAAGATCACCAAGAAATGGTAGATGTATTGAAGAAATAGGAACATATAATCCAATGGTTGAACCATCAGAAATTAAAATTGATGCAGCAAAAATTGAAGAATGGATTAAAAAAGGTGCACAGCCTACAGATACAATTAAATCTTTGCTTAAAAGAGCTGGTATCGTTAAAGCGTAGGAGGTAAATTATGAAAAAAGTTTTAGAAACAATAATTTTTAATATTGTTGATAATAAGGATGCTGTTGTAATAATAGAAGAATTAAAAGATAATGCAGTTTCTTTTAAAATTAAAGTTGATCCAACTGAAATTGGTAAAATAATTGGTAAGCAAGGGAAAAATGCTAAAGCTATAAGAACTTTAATGAAAGCTGCAGGATCAAAAGAAGGAAAAAAGGTATTACTAGAAATAGTTGATTAGGAGTAATATGAATTATTTAGAAATTGGTCAAATTGTTAATACTCAGGGGTTAAAAGGCGAAGTTAGAATTTATCCTTTTACAAATGATAGTAAACGATTTAATGATTTTAAAAAAATATATGTAGATATTGATAATAATAAGATAAAATTATTTATTGAAAATATTAGGTATTATAAAAATTTAGTTATTGTGAAATTTAAAAATATAGATGATATAAATTTAGTTGAACAATATAAAGGTAAATATATATTTATTGACGAAGAAGATAAATTAAATTTACCCCAAAATACATATTATATTTCAGATTTATTAAATTCAAAAGTAATATATAATGATGAAGTATTTGGTATTTTAGTCGATATATATAATGTGCAAAGCAATGATGTCTATGTTATTAAAAAAAATGATAATAAGCAAATTGTTATACCAGCAAATGAAGATATAATACAAAGTATTGATATTAATAAAAAAGAGATTATTATAGATAATATTGAGGGATATTATGAAAATTGATATATTAACTTTATTTCCTGAAATGTTCAATTTATTAGAATATAGTATAATAGGTCGAGCAATTAAAAATAATTTAATAGAAATATCTATTACTAATATAAGAGATTTTTCTAATGATAAGCATAATCATGTTGACGATTATCCTTATGGTGGTGGAAATGGTATGGTAATGAAGGCTGATGTTGTATATAGAGCATATGAGCATATTATACAAAATTTAGATTATAAACCAACTGTAATTTATTTATCACCAAAAGGTGTAACGTTAAATAATCAAATAGCAAAAAATATTTCAAAACTAGAACATGTTATATTACTTTGCGGTCATTATGAAGGTATTGATCAAAGAGTAATTGATGAAATAGTTGATATAGAAATATCTATAGGAGATTATGTTTTAACAGGTGGTGAAATACCTGCAATGGTTTTAATTGACACGGTTTCAAGATATGTAGATGGAGTTTTAACAGAAGGTTCTTCAAGTGATGAATCATTTGAAAATGGATTGTTAGAATATCCTCAATATACACGACCAGAATTATTTCATGATATAAGAGTTCCAGAAGTACTTTTGTCTGGAAATCATCAAGAAGTAGATAAATGGAGAAAAGAACAATCAATTAAAATAACAAAAAAAATACGAAAAGATTTATACGATAACCATTAAAACTTATAGAAGGGGGGAATAATAATGGATTTATTAAAATCAGTTCAATTAGAACAACAAAAACAAACAATACCTTCAATGAAAGTTGGAGATACTGTAAAAGTTTATGTTAGAATTAATGAAGGTACTAAACAAAGAGTACAAATATTCGAAGGAACAGTTATAAAAAAACAAAATGGAGGTGTTAATGAAACATTTACAGTAAGAAGAATATCTTATGGTGTAGGTGTTGAAAAAACTTTCTTAATACATTCTCCATTGGTTGAAAAAGTTGAAGTGTTAAGAGAAGGTATTGTTCGTAGAGCAAAATTAACATATTTAAGAGATAGAGTTGGTAAGGCAACAAAAGTAACTGAAAAAATATTTGTTAAAAGTGAAAGTTCTAAAGAAGCAACTCAAGAAGTTATAGAAGAATCTGTGGTTGAAGAAACTATAGAACCATTATCTGAAGAAGTAAAAGAAGAAACTAAAATAGAAGAAGAGAAATAATTATATAAGGGTTAATAATTTTATTAGCTCTTATCTTCTATGTATTGGAGTTGATTAATTTTGAGTAAAATTAAGTATTTAATAAACAGAATTATTAAAATGAATTATGCAAGAATGTTTAAAGTCACAAAGAATATTAGTAAAAAGAAAAATAAAAATTATTTATTAGTATTACTAGATATTATTGTTTGTGGTATTAAATATGGAGCTGGTTATTTAGATTATGAATTATTTGAAATGTATAATTTAAATAATGAACAAAGAAAAACATATTTAACCCGTACAAAAAATAATGAATTTATAAAAAATTATAACAAAAAAGATTTTATTAAATATTTTGATAATAAAGTTTTGTTTAATAAAAAATTCAAACAATTTTTAAAACGTGAGTTTATATATTTAGAAGAAATTACTCAAAAAGAAGCAATTAAATGGATAGAAGATAGGACGCTATTTGTAGCAAAAATAATTGATGGAAGTTGTGGTAAAGGTATAAAGAGAATAGATACAAGTGAATATTCGTCAACGATAGAATTATATAATTTTTTATTGTCTAATAATTATTTTTTACTTGAAGAAATGGTTTACCAACATGAAAAATTAGATATGCTACATTCATGTTCAGTTAATACTATCAGATTAGTAACTATAACTAATAATAATACAGTATATTATGTAGGCTCATTTTTAAGAATAGGAAATGGGAGTTTTGTAGATAATTTAAATAGCGGTGGAATGTCTTCACCAGTAGATATAAATACTGGTATTATTCAATATCCAGCAGCAGATAAATTAGGGAAAGTATATTATAAGCATCCATTAACAAATGTAGATATAGTAGGCTTTAAAATACCATTTTGGGATGAAGCAAAAGCTTTAGTTGAATCTGCCGCTTTTATAGTTCCTGAAATTAGATATGTTGGATGGGACGTTGCAATTACAAAAGATGGACCTGTGTTTATTGAAGCTAATCCATTTCCTGGTTATGATATTTATCAATTGCCAGTACATACACCTAATAAAATAGGGGTATTGCCAAGATATTGGGCAGTTGAGAAATAATTTTAATATTGAATAATATAATTGGAGGTATAAAATGAAAAAATTATTTTTCACAAGTAATATTAAAAATTATAAGCAAGTTGGTAATTTTAAAGTAGCTAAAGAGATTGATAATATTAATGGTATAGTAGATCAATTAAAATGTGCTATATTAAATTTTGATTCTATACTTTGTGTTGCATCTTCTCCAGATGACATACAAAAAGTTAACGCCTATGCTAATATTCTTTTTGATGGATTTAAAATGTCTGGAATTAGTTTTAAAAATTATAATATTTTAGACAATAGAACAAGAAATAAAGCTAAAGAATATGTTGAAAATGCAGATCTTGTATTTTTAAGTGGTGGAGATACATATATACAAAATCAATTTTTTAAAGAGATTAATTTGAAAAATTTGTTAAAGGAATATAATGGAGTTATTATTGGACAAAGTGCGGGATCACTTAATATGGCAGAATCAGTATACAATAGTCCGGAATATGGAAATGAATCAAAACAAATATATTTTAATGGGTTAGGGTTAAGTAATATAAATATTGAACCACATTTTTGCTTATCCACGATTAACTTTAATGAATTAGAAATGTATCAAAGAAATAATATATTAGAAGAATCAAAAAAACGAACTATTTTTGCATTATGTGATGGTAGTCATATATTTGAAACAGATCAATCAATTGATATTTATGGAGAAGCATATATAATAAAAAATGGAGATATAACTAAAATATGTGAGAATGCATGTAAATATAATATTTTTAATGTGGAGAAAAAATGAAAAATATAGAATTATATGTTCCTAAAATTGAAGATTATTGGTATGAACAAAAGTTACAAAGAGATCCTTATACTATGAGTTACAATGCTGGATATGATGTTAAATATTTAGGTTATGATTATAATACAGGATGCATAGAATTCCCAAAAGAACGATGGGAGGATGTATATAATAGTAGAAACAAGAAGGATAAATATTTTGCTTATGTAAAAGATAATATTATTAATCAATTTGTTGGATATGTAAATTATAATTATAATTCGAACTATAAAAGATATGATTGCGGTATAGTAATAGAATATAAATATAGAGGCAAAGGATATTCAAAGAGAGCTTTAGAATTATTATGTTATGAAGCAAAGAAAAATAATATTAAGGAATTATATGATAATTTTGAAAAAGATAGAGAAAATACTTTAAAAATTTTTAAAGCTGTAGGATTTGAGATTGTTGAAAATCAAATATGGAATAAATTTGATAATGAAGTTGAAGGAGTTTTAGTAAAAATTATATTATAATATATTGCATATAGCCTAATAATATTTAAGTTTTATAAAATTATTTTTTTAATATTAAGTTATTACATATTTATATAAGAAATAAGAAAAAGAGATGAATATATGAATGGTGATAGAAATTCAGATATGTTTAAAGGTAAAAAAACAATAATATTCGATATGGATGGAACTCTAATAGATTCTATTGGAATATGGAATAAAGTTGATGAAATACTTATAAATTCATTATCAAAAAATAAAATAATCGAATATGAAAATATCTCGCAAAATAGAGATAGAATATTAGCTCAATGTAAAACAAAGAATATTTATTTAGAATATTGTCAATATTTAGGGGAAAAATATAAATCACCAATAGATGCTAAAGAAATTTCAGATTTAAGAATTAAAATATCTGATGAATATTTTATAAATCAAGTAGATTACAAATGTAATGCAGATGTTTTATTGAAGTTGTTAAAACAAAATGGATATATTCTTGCTTTAGCAACTACTTCAAGTAATAGACAATTAAATATATATAAAAATTTAAATAAAAATATAATTAAAAAAGCTAATATAGCTGAATTTTTTGATGTAGTATTATGTGCAGAAGATGTTAAATTCAAAAAGCCAAATCCAGAAGTATATAATAAAATCTTACAAATATTAAAAGTTGATACAAGTGAATGTTTAATTATTGAGGATTCATTAATTGGTGTACAAGCAGGAGTCAATGCAAATATTGATGTAGCAGTAGTGTATGATGAATATTCAAATTGCGATAGAGAAGAAATAAATAGGTTGTCAAAATATCAATTTAATAATTTTGATGAGATATTAACTAAAGTAAATAACAAAGAAGAA
>JAQVRJ010000049.1 GCA_028701115.1 Clostridia bacterium | reverse complement strand
ATAATGATATTTTTTTAGTATAAAATAATTTAATTTATATGTTTTTTAGATAGTTTATTTATCAGTAAAATTTTTTTTATTTCTTTACATCATTTCGACAGATATAATAGAAAATATTTGATATAATATTTTTTGAAAGGGTGATTACATGACAAAAAGAGTATTACTAAAAGATTTAATAATTAAATGGCTAGATTATAAAAGGCATTATATAAAAGAATCAACATATTCATTATATGTTGAAATTGTATATAAATATATTACTCCAAGTTTAAAAGATAAATATGTTGATGAGATAAATGAAGAAATTGTTCAAGATTTAGTTTTTTCTTGGTTAGAAGGAAAAGATACAGGTATATGTTTAAAAATAGATAGTGCTAAAAATAATATTATTATATTAAAAAATTTTTTAAAGTATGCAAAAAAGGGAGGATATATTGATTCATTAGATATGGATATTCAGTATCCAAAAAAATATGATATAAATGATAGAATGGTTTTAGATAATATTGAATGTGATAAAATTATTAATGTTGTTAGATTTAGTAATAATTTAAAAGATATAGGTATTTTATTTACGTTATTTACAGGATTAAGAATAGGCGAGTTGTGTGCATTGAAGTGGGGAGATATAGATTTTAAAAATCGTATTGTAAAAATATCTAAAACAATTCAAAGAATATATGTACGAGATAATAATAAAAAATATACAAAGTTAATTATTACTGTTCCTAAAACAAAAACATCTATAAGGGAAATACCTTTGAGTGAAATCTTAATTGATTTATTATTAGTAAGAATACCTTTTGATAAAGAAGCATATATTTTAACTGGAATAGATAAATATATAGAACCAAGAACAATGAGATCATATTTTTCTAGATTTTTAAAAAAGAATAATATTGCTCATATAAAGTTTCATGGGCTAAGACATACTTTTGCAACTAGATGTATTAATTTAGGTGCAGATTATAAAACGGTAAGTGAAATATTAGGACATGCTAGTGTTAATATTACTTTAAATCTATATGTTCATCCACAAATGGAACAGAAGAGAAGGTGTATAGAGTTATTAGAAAAAGGTATGTAATACAAATTTTCTTATTATACACATTCCAAAGTGCAAATATTTATATTTCAAAGTGCAAAATTTGCACTTTGAAAATGGTATAAAATAATACAGTATAAAAAATATTGACTAATTGTTAGTCAATATTTTTCTTTAATTTATTTTTTTATTTTTATTTTTTTCTTTTTATTCTTGTGAAATACTTTCAAGTTTTAATAATTCGTTCCATCTTACATCGACTTCTTTTTGTATTTCTTCAATCATCCATTCATGTCCTGGTTTAAATAAATGAGCAAATCTTTTTTGTGGTTTTAAGAATTCTTCTACTGGAAGTTTTTTTGCTGGTTTATATGTTATTCTATATTTACCATTTTCAACTTCATATAAAGGCCAGTAACAAGTATCTATTGCTAATTGATTTATTTTTGCTAAATCACTTGCATCATATACCCAACCTCTAGGACAAGGTGAAAGTGCATTTATGAAACAAGGTCCTTTTGTATAAATTGCTTTTTCAGCTTTTTCATGTATATCTTTAAAATCTTTTGTAATTGCTGTTTGAGCAACATATGGTAAATGGTGATTAGCCATTATTAATGTTATATCTTTTCTAGGTTGTTGTTTACCTAATATTTTTTTACCAGCAGGTGATGTTGTTGTATCTGCAAATCTTGGTGTAGCTGATGATCTTTGTATACCAGTATTCATATATGCACCGTTATCATAGCAAACATAAACAATATCATGACCTCTTTCCATAGCTCCAGATAATGATTGAAGTCCTATATCATAAGTACCACCATCACCACCAAATGCTATAAACTTTGTATCAGCATCATCTTTTATTCTATCTGTTTTCTTTAATACTTTATATGCTGTTTCAACTCCTGAAATTGTTGCACCAGCACACTCGAATGCAGTATGTATAAAAGAATCATTCCATGATGTATATGGATACATAAAAGATGAAACTTCTAAACAACCTGTTGCAGAAGCAATTACTGCATGATCTTCATCATGTAATCCTCTTAATATAGCTTTTACTATTATAGGGGCACCACAACCTGCACACATTCTATGACCAGATGTAAATCTTTCTTTTTTCTTTAAAATTTCTTTAAAATTATATGGCATTTTGTATCCCTCCTATTCTTCTCTAACACCAAGGTGTCTATAAGGATTTCTTACAGTACTTTGGTCTTTAATTTTTGCTAAGTCTTGATATACTTTCTTTATGTCATCAGTTTTAACATCTCTACCACCGATACCATAAATATAACTTACAGCTTTAACATCTTTAACATTATTTGAATATAGGGCACTAGTTACCTCAGTAAATACTGGGCCACCTGCAGCATTTAATCCATCAGCTTTATCTAATATAGCTACAGCTTTACAATTTCTTAAATCTTTAGCTAATTGACTAGCTGGGAATGGTCTGAATACTCTTATTTTTATTAAACCTGCTTTAATACCTTTTTTTCTTAAATCATCTACAACTGCTTTTGCTGTACCAGCTGTTGAGTTAAGAACTACAATTGCAATTTCTGCATCTTTCATTTTATAGTTTTCAAAAAATCCATATTCTCTGCCAAAAGTTTTTTTGAATTCTTCAGCAACTTCAATAATTACTTTTTGAGCATTTACCATAGCTACAGATTGTTGTTTTTTATGTTCAAAAAGATATGATTGTAAGTCTAAAGGTCCAACCGAAATTGGTTTTTTAGAATTTAGCAAATAATCTTTTGGTTTATATTCACCAACAAATTTTTTAACTTTTTCATCTGATTCTAATTCTATATTTTCTATAGCATGCGATGTTATAAATCCATCCATACATATCATAACTGGTAATTTTACATCTGGGTGTTCAGCAATTCTATTTGCCATTAACATATTATCGTAAGCTTCTTGGTTTGTTTCACTATACAATTGTATCCAACCTGAATCACGACATCCCATTGAATCTGAATGGTCGTTATGAATATTTAATGGACCAGATACAGCTCGGTTTACAACAGTCATTACTATTGGTAATCTTAAACTTGAAGCAATGTAAATCATTTCCCACATTAAAGATACACCATTTGAAGATGTAGCAGTCATTGCTCTACATCCAGCAGCTTCAGCTCCTATACAAGCACTCATTGTACTATGTTCACTTTCAACTGGAATAAATTCAGTATCTACAGTTCCGTTGTTTACAAATGTTGAAAAGTACTGAGGTATTTCTGTTGATGGAGTTATAGGGAAGGCTGCTACAACATCTGGATTAATTTGTTTCATAGCTGTAGCGACAGCTTCATTTCCACTTAATCTTTCTTTCATTATTCAGCACCTTCTTTCATTTCAATTGCACCGAAGGGACAAACTTTTGCGCATATACCGCAACCTTTACAAATAGATAAATCAAAATCTTTTCTATTTCCATTTTCATCTAGAGTAATAGCTCCATCTGGACACATTGGAACACAAAGAAGACATTGTTTACATTTTTCTTTTATGAAGTGTGGACATTGAGATTTCCAATCACCTGTTTTAAATAATTTAGCGTTACCTGCAGTGTTTATTGTTCCACCTTCAGTAATATCTTGCCATGTTACATCAGGAGGAATTATATTATTTTTTTTCATAGAAAGTTACCTCCTTTAATGCCATTTCAATAGCTTTAATATTACCATCAATTACTTCTGGTTTTTTTGCAAATTTATGTTTAAAGGAATCAACCATATCTTTTAAGAATATATTTTCATCCATTATTTTGCTGACTTTAACTATTGCAGCAAGCATTGGTGTATTTGGAAAATATCTACCTATTGTTTCAACAGATATTTTTCTTGCATCTAATGTACATATTGTTCCATCATAATTATTTAATAATTTTCTTAAATCTTTTTCATTCTTTGTTGTGTTAATAACAATTGCACCATCTTTTTTTAATCCTGATGTAACATCAACATTTTCTAGAAGTGTATCATCAACAACAACTACAAAATCTGGTTCATAAATATTGCTGTGTATAGTTATTGGCTCATCACTTATTCTATTAAAAGCTGTAATTGGTGCACCCATTCTTTCTGGACCATATTCAGGGAATCCTTGAATAAATTTTCCAGTATTGAATGCAGCATCAGCTAATAGTAGAGAAGCTGTTTTAGCACCTTGGCCACCTCTACCATGCCACCTAATTTCAATTAAATCTTTCATTAAATTACCTCCTAAAGTTATATACAAGATAAGTATATACTTATCGATTTATTGTGTCAAGTGAGGGAAATATATTTAATATTATTTAATATACCTATAATATTTTGATAACAAATATTGATATAAATGTTTTTTATGCGCAAATAAAAAATGAAAATAGAAAATTTATATTAAATTTCTATTAACCTGAATAGTTTTGTTTTACAAATGAATCAAGGAGATGAGAAAGTTCCTCTTGTATCCTTTTGTTTTCATTTGCTTCTTTACAGAATTCTGTTCGATTGATTCCTACCGAGTATCCAAAAGATAATCGATGTAAATAATCTTTTTTTGATACTTCTTTTTCTTTACATTTTCTGCAAACTGCTGAACAATCATCATCGAATTTTGCTAAGAATTCAAAAGCTTGTTCCACAGGAATGTGTTCAAATTTTTGATCACGCGTAAACTCATATACTTTTGCATTAATCATAATAAATCCTCGTTAAAGTTTTAACTAAGTAAATAAAGATTAGTTAACTGTTGTATATATTACCATATTATTTCATATTTTTCAATATGTATATGCAGAATAAAGGTTTTAGATTGGTCATTTGAAAAATAAAGATAATAATTTTATTGAATATGTTGAATTTATGCTATATATGTACTATTATATGTATAGCGTAATACATGGTTTTTGTGTATATATAATATTAAGGAGAGTGTTTTATGGAAAAGAAAAAAGCAAATAAGCCTAAAAAGGAAATATTGTTAAAAAAAGAAAGCGGGTGGTTAACATTAACATCTAAAGAGATAAAAGATGTAGAAACTTTATCTAAAGAATATATAGGATTTTTGAATGAATGTAAAACAGAAAGAGAATGTGTAAATTATTGGTTAAGGATTGCACAGAAACAAGGATATAAAGATTTAGCAACAACTAAAACTTTAAAGGCTGGAGATAAAGTATACTATATTAATAGAGAGAAAAATATTTTTCTTGCTGTAATAGGTAAAGAAGATATTAAAAATGGTATAAATATAATTGGTTCACATGTTGATTCACCAAGAATAGATTTAAAACCAAATCCTTTATATGAAGATGCTGGTTTTGCATTATTAAAAACACATTATTATGGTGGTATAAAAAAATATCAATGGACTACAATACCTTTGGAGATTAGAGGTGTAGTTGTAAATGCTAAAGGTGAAAAAATTGAAGTATCTATTGGTAAAGATTCAACAGACCCAATATTTACTATAACGGATTTATTACCTCATTTAGCAAGAAAACAAATGGAGAAAAAATTAAATGATGGAATTGAAGGTGAAGATTTAAATCTTTTAATTGGAAATTATCCAGATGCTAAATCTAAAGATGAAAAAATTAAAAATAATATTATGAAAATTTTAAATGAAAAATATGGAATTGTTGAAGCAGACTTTTTAAGTTCTGAATTAGAAATTGTTCCAAATTTTGAAGCACGTGAAATGGGATTAGATAGAAGTATGATAGCTGGTTATGGTCAAGATGATAGATCATGTGCATTTACTTCTGCAAAAGCTATTATGGAAATAGAAAATCCAACTAAAACATCTTTATGTATTTTGATGGATAAAGAAGAAATTGGTAGTTTGGGAAATACTGGAATGAGATCAAATGTATTAGATTTTGTTATATCTGAATTAGGTGTTAAACTAAATCAATATGAGCCTAATTTTTTAAATAAAGTATATGTTAATACAAAAATGTTATCTGCAGATGTTGATGCAGCTTATGATCCAACATATGCATCTGTTTCAGATCCAAAGAATAGTGGATATTTAGGTAATGGAATAGTTTTATTAAAATATACTGGAGGTGGTGGAAAATATTCATCTTCAGAAGCATCAGCAGAATTTACTGCATCAATTAGAGGTATCTTTGATAAAAATAAAGTTAAGTACCAATCTGGTGAATTAGGTAAAGTTGATGAAGGTGGTGGTGGAACTATAGCATATATTGTTGCTAATAAAGGTGCAGATGTAATTGATTGTGGTATTCCAATATTATGTATGCATTCACCATATGAAGTATCTAGTAAGTTTGATGTATTTATGGCATATAGAGCATATAAAGTTTTTTATAAATA
>JAQVRJ010000048.1 GCA_028701115.1 Clostridia bacterium | reverse complement strand
TTAACAGATATTCATAGAAAAACATTTTGTAAAAACTTTATAAATAATTAGGAGGATATAAAAATGGATAATAATGATAAAAATGAAGTAAGCGTTATTGAAGACAAAAAAATAACATATGGTAAAATCAAATATGGTTGTGGCGGCTTTAAATCGTTTTTATTTGGAGCTTTAGGTGGACTAGTAGTATTTGGTGGATTATATGCATGTATGTTAATACCTAATAGTATTTTAGTACCTAATAACAATATTGATGATATAACACCAAATAATAATTCAGAAAATAATACAAGTACTATTATAAATCAAACAACAATAAAATATGAAAATCCTGTACCAAATGTTGCCACAGTTGTTGGACCTTCTGTTGTTGGTGTAACAGTAGAATATATGTATTCTAGCTTTTTTGGTAATCAGCAAGCCATTGTTGAAGGTTCTGGGGTTATTATTAGTTCAGATGGGTATATTATAACTAACAATCATGTTGTTGATACAGGCATATATTCAAGTAATGAAAAAGTATATGTTTATTTAGCTAATAGTACAGAACCAATAGAAGCTGAAATTATTGGTAAAGATGCTAAAACAGATATGGCAGTTATAAAAATAGATTGTACAGATTTATCTCCTATAACGATGGGAAATTCTTCTGATTTACAAGTAGGAGATATGGTTGTAGCAATAGGTAATCCTTTAGGTCTTGAATTTGCAGGTTCTGTAACTGTTGGTTATGTTAGTGCCTTAAATAGAGAAGTAACAAATTCAAATGGAAGTGTATATAATACAATACAAACAGATGCTGCTATAAACAGTGGAAATAGTGGAGGAGCATTAGTAAATACAAAAGGTGAATTAATTGGTATAAATTCAGCTAAAATAGCTTCAACCAATATAGAAGGTATATGTTTTGCTATTCCAATAGATGATGTAAAAGATATTATTGATGAATTAATAAAATATAAAAAAGTAATTAGACCTGATGTTGGTATAGAAGGTATTAATGTTGATGAGGCAACTAAAAATAGATATAATTTAGATTCAACTGGTATTTATATAAGAAATATTACAACATTTGGAGCTGCTGAAATAGCTGGTTTAAAAGTTGGAGATATAATTATAAAAATAAATGATATAGAAATTACTTCAATTGAGGATTTGAATAAAATTAAAAATAAACATGAAGTTGGAGATACATTAAAATTTACAATAATACGTAATAAAGAAGAAAAGCAAATTGATGTTATATTGAAGGCTGAGTAAAAGTTATATTAATGGAATATGCATGATTTATGTATATTCCATTTTAGAAAGGTAAATTATGATAAAAGAGTATAAAACAATAATATCAAATATAGAAAATGAATTTATAGAAAAAAAATCCAAATTTATATCAAATTTATTTTATATTGATTCAGAAGAGAAGGCTAAGAATAAAATTAATGAAATAAGAAAAAAATATTATGATGCAAAACATCATGTTTTTGCTTATGTAGTTTTAAATAATGATACAATTGTTGAAAAATATACCGATGATGGAGAACCAGCTCAAACAGCTGGAAAACCATTGCTTGACTTGATTAAAAAACATAAATTAATTAATGTATTAATTATTGTTACTAGATATTTTGGTGGTGTTTTATTAGGCACAGGAGGACTATCTAGAGCATATTTACAATCAGGTAAATTATGTATAGATAATTCTAAAATAGATAATTATGTTTTAGCTAATGGCGTTCAATTAACATTGAATTATGATGAATTAGATAATATTAAACATTTTTGCAATAAAAATAATATTATAATAGATAGTATTGAATATAAAGAATGTATTTTGATAAATTTAATAATAGAATCAGAAAAAATTGATTATTTTAGAAAAAATATTAAAAATTTATTATCTAGAAACATTGAGATATTAGTCTTAAAAAATAAATATATAGAAATATAGAAAAAAATTCCATTTTGTCTTGCATTTGCCATTTTAATATAATATAATGTGATTACCAAAATTTGACAATTAGTTGATTCTATTTTTGAATTGCAGGGGGGTGTCATATTGGAGTGTATATTAAAATTTATAAAATGGAGGTATATGATGTCTAATAAGGTATCAGTCGTTATTGCTGACGATAATATGGAGTTTTCTAAAGTTTTAAATGATTATTTAAATCTACAAGAAGGAATTGAAGTTTTAGCAGTTGCTCATGATGGGTTAGAAGCATTAACATATATTAAACAATATAATCCAGATGTTTTAATTCTTGATGTAATAATGCCTAAACTTGATGGATTAAGTGTTTTAGAAAGAATTAATGAATTAAAGTTGAAGATAGAACCTGTTTCTATGATTTTATCTGCAGTAGGTCAAGAAAAAATTACTCAAAGAGCAATTATGTTGGGAGCGCAGTATTATTTTATTAAGCCATTTGAATTATCAGTAATTGCTCAAAGGATTAAAGAAGTAAAGAATTTTTCATTTGTAAATGTTGGAAGTATAGACATATTAAAAGAATCAAAATCTCAATATATAGGAACCAATTTAATGAATAAGGAAAGAAATTTAGAAGTTGAGATAACTAATTTAATTCATGATATTGGTGTACCAGCACATATAAAAGGATATCAGTATTTAAGAGATGCTATAATGATTGTTGTAAATAATATGAAAATAATAAATCAAATAACAAAAACTTTATATCCAACTATTGCAACTAAATATGGTACAACTCCATCAAGAGTTGAGAGAGCTATAAGACATGCTATCGAAGTGGCATGGTCAAGAGGACAAGTTGAGGCTATGGATACGATATTTGGTTATACAATAAATAATTTAAAGGGAAAGCCTACTAATTCTGAGTTTATAGCTATGTTAGCAGATAAATTAAGATTAGAATTATCAATAGTATAATATTTGTAAATTTCATTAATAATATTGCAAAAAAGGGAAATATGTTGTATAATTATAATTGTATAATTACTCTTTTAGGAGGAATACAAATGTTAATTAACGGATGTAATCGGAAAGCAATTGTAGTGTTGCTTAGTTTAGCAGCATTATGTTTGATATTTGCAGCAATTAGCTTGTCTGTAAATGCATCAATCCCTGTTGAGAATCAGACCAATGTAACGCAGACTACGCCAGTACCAACCATCACACCAGTACCAACTGTAACACCAACTGACGAGATCAAATTTGTTCCAGTCAATGTCGGTTTCGGAGATGGGGTTCAGGGATATCAGGGAACATTGGATATGCCCGTACAAGATTTGCGTGTATCGCAAACATGAATTCAAAAAGCTTTGATTTTATTAAAAGATAATATCAAAGCTTTTTGCTTTCTATTTCTTGACTTTTACAGTTTTTGCATATAAAATAGATATATTAAATATGGGGTGATAATTATGAAAGTAATATTAAAAGCTGATGTAAAATCATTAGGTAAAAAGGATGCAATTGTAAATGTTAGTGATGGTTATGCTCGTAATTATTTATTTAAGAATAATTTAGCGATAGAAGTAACAAATGCATCAATGAGCGAGTTGAACTCTAAAACTGAAGCAAAACAATATAAAAAGGATACAGAAAAACAAAGAGCAGAAGAGTTAGCTGAAAAAATTGGTACATTATATATTGAATTTAAAATAAAGTCTGGTGAAAATGGTAGAGTATTTGGTTCAGTAACATCAAAGGATATAGCTGAAAAGTTGTTAAGTCAATATAAAATTGAAGTAGATAAAAAGAAAATACAATTAGATGAACCAATAAAAACTATAGGAATTAGAATTATAGATATAAAATTATACGAAGGAGTAGTAGCAAGTTTAAAAGTAATAGTTAACCAAGAGGTGTAATATGGAAGAAACAATAAATAGAATACCACCAAATGATCAAGAAGCGGAACAAGCAGTTTTAGGTGCAATGCTTATTGATAATAATGCAACGGTTGAGGTATTAGAATTATTAAAACAGGATGATTTCTATAGAAAAGATCACGAAATTATTTTTTCATGTATTTTGGAATTATATAAATCTGGTAAGCCAATAGATATATTAACTGTTAAGGATATGTTGAATTCAAGAAACATGTTACAAAATGTTGGAGGAATTGAGTATTTAACATCTTTAGCTTCAGGAGTATATACTGTTTCAAATGTCGAGGCATATGTTAATATTGTTGAGGGTAAATCTGTGTTGAGAAAGCTTATTCAAGTATCAAATGAGATTATTAAATCTGGTTATGATGATAAAGAAGATATAGAAATAATATTGGATAATGCTGAAAGTAAAATATTTGAAATACTTCAAAAAAAGAATACAAAAGGTAGTTTGCATATTAAAGATATTTTAGTTGATTCTTTTACTAAGTTAGAAGAATTATATAATAATAAAAATAGTATAACAGGTGTACCAACTGGATTTCTCGAGTTGGATAAAAAAACTTCTGGACTACAAAAAGGTAATTTAATATTTATTGCCGCTAGACCAGGTATGGGTAAATCTTCATTAGCTTTAAATATTGCACAAAATGCAGCTATTAAAAATAAGATACCTGTTGCAATATTTAGTTTGGAAATGACAAAAGAAGAGTTAACAAATAGGATATTATGTGCAGAGGCTATGGTTGATAGTTCAAAAATAAAGAATGGTACTATTGAGGAAGAAGATTGGTTAAAGCTTGCAAATTCATTAGGCCCTATATCTGAATCACCAATATATATTGATGATACTTCAAATCTTAGTGTTATGGATATTAGAGCTAGATGTAGAAAACTTAAAATGGAACATGATATTGGTTTGATTATTATTGATTATTTACAGTTAATGGAAGGCAGAAAGTCAGATAATAGACAACAAGAAATAGCTGAAATTAGTAGATCTTTAAAAATATTAGCAAAAGAGTTAAATCTTCCAATTATAGCTTTATCACAATTGAGTCGTGCTCCGGAACAAAGAACAGATCATAGACCTATATTAAGTGATTTGAGAGAATCAGGATCTATAGAGCAGGATGCAGATATAGTTATGTTTATATATCGTGATGATGTATACAATCCAGAATCTGAAAAGAAAAATATTGCAGAATTAATTATTGCAAAACAAAGAAGTGGTTCAACTGGATCAATGGAATTATTATGGTTAGGAGAATATACAAAGTTTGTTAATTTAGATAATTATAGATAGGAAATAAAATGTTAGAAGAAAAAGTATTAGGTACAATTAATAAATATAATATGATAAAACAAAATGATAAAAAAGTTTTAGTAGCGGTATCAGGTGGATTTGACTCTACCTGTTTATTGTATTTATTGGATAGTCTAAAAAGTGAATTAAATATTGAATTAGTAGTTGCACATGTTAATCATTGTTTAAGGGAAAATGCAATTATTGATGAAAAGTTTGTAAAAGATTTATGTGAAAAGCTTAATATACCAGTTTTTATAGCTCAAATAGATGTATCTAAAATTGCTATGGATGATAAAATTTCTTTAGAAATGGCTGGTAGAAAAGCAAGATATGAATTTTTCGATAAAATATGTGAACAAGAAAATTGTACTAAGATAGCGACAGCACACAATGCTAATGATAATGCTGAAACAGTATTGCTTAATATATTTAGAGGTACAGGATTAAAAGGATTAAAAGGAATTCATAAAGTTCGTGAAGATAAATATATTAGACCTTTAATAGAATCAACACGTAATGAAATTAATGAATATTTAGAAAAAAATAGTATTCAAATAAGATTAGATGAATCAAATTTAGAAAATGAGTATAGAAGAAATAAAGTTAGAAATGATTTAATACCATATATAAAAGAGAATTTTAATACTAATATAATAAATACAATTAATAAAATGTCAGATATTATAGCACTTGAAGATGAATTTATTAATAAAATTGCAGATTCTAGTTTTAAACAAGTTGTTATTAAGAATGATGTGCAAGGGTTAGTAATAAATGCTAAAAAGTTTTCTCAAATGGATATAGTTTTACAAAAAAGAATAATTCTTAAATGTATTGGATTTGTAAATGGTACAACAGTACATATTGAAGAAGTAAATATTATGGATATATTAAGAATGATAAATAATAATATTGGTAATAAATATATTATTCCAATAAAAGGATTAAAAGTTTATATAAATAAGTCTCAAATATATTTTAATAAAATTTAAATAAAATATTGTAATGATTAAAATTTTATGATAATATGTTTGGGTAATAAATACGAATTAGGAAGGGGTAAAAACTAGTGAAAAACACGATTAAAACTATAATTATATATTCCGTTTTAATTTTTTTAGTAATAATATTAATGGTAAATGTTATAAATAATTCTAATTTGAAATTATCATATACGGATATGATTGTTGCGGTTAAATCAAATCAAGTTGAAAAAATTGAATATTCAAGTGAATCTGGAAAAGCATATGTAACATTTATAGAAAATAAAGTAAAAAAAGAGGTTAATATACCAAGTAATCAAGTTTTTGTTGAATTAATTCAAGAGGCTCAAGC
>JAQVRJ010000047.1 GCA_028701115.1 Clostridia bacterium | reverse complement strand
AAATATACTAAATATTTTTAAAATATATTGTATTTATGAATAGCTTTTGATATAATTGTACAAAATTGAAAGGAGAAGTGGACCATGGATGAAAATCAAATAATTAGTGCTAATAGCATTGATGAAAATAACGAAAATGACATAAATGGAGTTAAGATAGCAAATGAAGTAGTTGCAATAATTGCGGGAGTTGCGACATCTGAGGTCGTAGGCGTAGCAGGAATGAGCGGCGGAATTGTTGGTGGTATTTCTGAAATGTTGGGTAAAAAAAACTTTTCAAAAGGTATTAAAGTAGATGTAGAAGAAAATGATGCAATTATTGAAATATATATTATAGTGGATTATGGCGTAAGAATACCAGATGTAGCTTGGAATTTACAGAATAAAGTTAAAACAGCAGTTGAAGAGATGACAGGATTAAATGTTTTAAAAGTTAATATACATGTACAAGGCGTTAAGGTGGAAAAAGATGTATTAGATGTTGTAGAATCAACAGAACAAAATAAGGGGGAATAGTATGAAAATAATTGATAAAATAGCTTTAATAGTATTTTCAGTAATAATGTTAGTAATTTCTATAATTTATGTTTTGGTATATTTTAATGTTATGGATTATGAATTATTTTTAAATGGTATTAATTCAATTTTTCAAAACAACCCAGGTAAATCAATTGTTTTAGCTGTTGCAATTATATCAATAATATTATCATTAAAGGCTATATTATTTGAAGGAGATTATGAGAAAAAAGTTAAATCTATGATTCAAATTAAAAGCGAAATTGGTTTATTACAGATTATGCCTAATACAATTGAAAATATTGCAATGATAGCTTTATCTAATTATACTAATATATCTGATGTAGCTACAAAAATGCAGTCAAAAGATGATGGTATTGTTATTAATGTAAGTCTATCGGTGTTACCTGATACTAATATTACAGAATTAGTTGAAGAATTACAAAGTGTAGTAAAAGAAAAAATTGAGACACAAACAAGTGCAAAAGTTATAGAAGTGAATATAATAATAAAAAATGTTAACAAGAATAAAACTATTAAGGAGGAAATACTATGAAAGATAAAATAGTAAATTGGTTAAAAGCAAATTTAGGTATATGTATTGGCGCAATAGTTGGTATAGTAATATTTGCTTTAGGATTTGTTAATTTTATTGCTTTGATATGTGTAGTATTATTCTGTATGTTAATAGGTTATATGTTACAAAATAATAAATCAAACATAAAGGAATCAATAAAATCTTTTATAGATAAATTTTAATAATTAAGAGGAAAACATGAGTAGAATAATAGCAAGAACGACAGCATTTAAAATCGTATATCAAAATGAATTTCAAAAAGATAATTATGATGTAATATATCAAAACACTTTAGAAGATGAACATATAACAGGAGAAGCTACAATTGATTACATAAATAATGTAACAAAAGGTATAATTGACCATTCTGAAGAAATTGAAAAAATAATAGAGCAAAGTTTAAAAGAAGGTTGGGCTTTAAAAAGAATATCGAAAATTAATATTGCAATTTTAAAGGTGGCTGTATATGAATTGTTGTATATGAAAGATGATGTGCCCCCAAAATCTTCAATTGATGAAGCGTTGAAATTGGTTGAAGAATATGGTGTTCCAGAAGATAAATCTTTTATTAATGGTGTACTAGCAAAAATATATAAAGACATATGTGGAGGTTAATATGCAAGATGTGCAACCTAAGGCAATGACAGTAACTGAATTAAATAAATATGTTAAAGACATGTTGGATTCAAGTGAGATTTTGCAAAATGTATTGATCAAAGGTGAATTGTCTAATTTTAAATTACATTATACAGGTCATATGTATTTTACCTTAAAAGATAAAAGCTCATTAATAAAAGGTGTAATGTTTAAAACTTATGCTGGTAATTTGAAATTTAAACCAGAAGATGGAATGAGTGTAATAATATATGGTTCTGTTTCAGTATTTGAAAGAGATGGAATTTATCAGATATATGCAAAAGATATGATGCTTGACGGTATAGGAGCTTTATATGCCGAGTTTGAAAAGTTAAAAACAAAACTACAAGCACAGGGTATGTTTGATGAAACACATAAAAAAGCAATACCCCATTATGTAGAAACAGTAGGAGTTATATCTTCAAAAACTGGCTCTGTCATACAAGATATATTAAATGTATCAAAACGTAGAAATCCCAATATACATATTAAATTGTTTGCTTCAGCTGTTCAAGGTGAAGGGGCAAAAGAACAAATAGCTCATGGAATAGAATTATTTAATCGATTAAAAAATGTTGATGTAATAATACTAGCAAGAGGTGGAGGTAGTTTAGAAGATTTGTGGCCATTTAATGAAGAGATGGTAGCAAATGCAATATATAATTCTGAAATACCAGTTATATCAGCAGTTGGACATGAAACAGATTTTTCAATTTCAGATTTCGTTGCAGATTTAAGAGCACCAACTCCATCTGCGGCTGCTGAATTAGCGGTATTTGATGTAGCTGATACAAAATGGAAAATACAAAATTATTCTAATAGTTTAAGAGTGTTATTAAATAAAAAATTAGAAATAACTAAAAATAGATATAAATCTGTTTTATCTACAAAACCTTTTACACAACCTTTAAGTTCAGTACAAGATAAATATCAAATTATTGATAATCTAGTTAAAGAGTTAAAATATAACTTCGAAAAAGTATATAATAATAACAAAACTAAGTTTATTGAAGTAACATCAATATTAGATTCAATTAGTCCATTAAAGACATTACAAAGAGGTTATGTAATTGTTGCTAATAAAGATGGACGAACTATTAGATCTGTTAAACAATTAAATGTTGAAGATATAGTAAATGTTAATTTTGTGGATGGTAATAGAAATATGAAGGTTATATAAAGGAGTAAAACATGGAAAAAAGTTTTGAAGATGCAATGGAAGAATTGGAGAATATTGTTAAGACTTTACAAAATGGTGAATTAACATTAGATCAATCAATGGATCAATTTAAAAAAGGCATTTCACTAGCAAATGTTTGTAATGAAAAATTAAAAAATGCAGAAGAAAGTATAAAAATATTAGTTGAAAATTTAGATAATTCAGTTACTGAAGAAGACTTTAAAGAGTAGGTGAGAAAATTTGGGAGATTATATATATATATTAGTGCCTGTATCAATATGGTTACTTATTCAAATATGGAAATTTTTATATGATATGATAAAAGTAAAAAAAGTAAATTTAAAAAGGTTATTAGGTGCAGGAGGAATGCCAAGTTCACATTCTGCTGTTGTAACAGCATTAGCGACATTAGTTGGTGTTAATGAAGGATTTAATACACCAATATTTGCTATAACAGTATTTTTTTCATTAATAGTAATATATGATGCTTGTGGTGTTAGAAGAGCAGCAGGAAAACAAGCAAGAATTTTAAATCAAATAATCAATAATAAAAATCTTGCTGCAAATGTTGTTAATGAAAAATTAACGGAATTACTTGGCCATACACCGTTTGAAGTATTAGTTGGGTCAGTTATTGGAATAGCATATGCATTATGTTTTGTAATTTAAATTGGAGATGAATGAAATGAAAAAGTGTGGTATTTTACTGGCGATGGTTTTAATGTTTACTTTAACGTTTTCTTTTAGTTGTTTTGCAACAACAGGAAAAATAACTGGTGATAATGTTAGAATGCGTGAAGGTAATTCAACTGACTATAAAATAATTTCTTATTTGAAAAAAGGTTCTGAGGTAAATATAATTACTAAAGATAAGGATTGGTATAGTGTTGAATATAATACAGTATATGGTTGGGTAAGTGCTGACTATATAACAGTAATGTATGATGAAGAAAGTAATATTATAAATAAAATTGTTGATGTTTCGAGTGTCTTAAATGTAAGAAGTGGACCAGAAACATCATATAGTGTTGTTGGAAAAGTTTTTGATGGAGATAAAGTTGTTGTTCTTGAGCAAGGAAATACTTGGGACAAAATACAAATAGAGGATGTTATAGGTTGGGTAAAAAATGAATATTTAATTATGGATAATGCTACGGGAGTATATACAGTTGTTGAATCTGTTAAAGAAGATGTATATAAATTAGTTTCGGTATCATCAAAATTAAATGTAAGAAATGGTCCAGGAACATCATATAGTATTGTTGGTAAATTAAATAATGGGGCAAAAGTTAAAATAATAGATACAAATAATAAGTGGGAGAAAATCCAATATAATGATATCGAAGGTTGGGTTTTATCTGAATATTTATATGTATCACAAATTATAAAGACAGATCCTTTAAACAATGTTAAAGTTATTAAAACAACTACTGAATTAAATATAAGGGAAGAGGCAAATAATGATTCTAAAATAATTTCTAACGTTAAGTCTAATGAAATGCTTACCGTATTAGAAGAATCAAATGGTTGGTATAAGATTAAATATAATACTAAAACTGGATATATAAAAGCATCATACACTGATGATACAGAATTATATATAGATACTTCAAAAAGTACAAATCAAAAAGTATATGAAATAATTGAAAAAGCAATTAACTGTTTTGGATTAAAATACTTATGGGGTGGTAAAACATTATCTGGATTTGACTGTTCAGGATTTGTATATTATTTATATCATAGTTATGTGCCAGATTTAGGGAGATCAGGTAAAACACAATATGGATATGGAACTACAATAGAAAAAGATCAATTAGTAGCTGGAGATTTAATATATTTTTCAAGTGATGGTATAAAAAATATATCTCAACCAGTAACTCATGTTGGTATATATATTGGAAATGGTATTTTCATACATGCAGCAAATACACATAGAGGTGTTGTATTTAATTCGATAGAATCGGGATACTATTACGATAATTATTTATTTTCTAAACGTGTTTTATAGGAGGACAAGTTATAGATAAAATCAAATATATATGTATAATATATATAATAGGAATTATGTTAGGAATATGTTTTAGTTTTTATATAAGCATATTCTTTTTTTTATGCATAATTTTTGTTATTTTGTTTAAAAAACTTGCAAAGTATAAAATAATAATACTGTATATATTACTATTGTTGATAATTGCAAGTTTATATGGAAGTATTCGTTTGGATATGTATAATAATGCTTTTAATAATATAGATGAAATAACAGTAACAGGTGAAGTGTTAAATTTGGAAAAAGAGACAGAAATGAATAATAAATATATATTTAAAGTAAAAAATTATTATATGTATTTATATATATCTAAAAATATTAATTTAGATTATGGAGATATATTAACATGTATTGTAAATGTTGAGAAACCATTAACCAATAGCAATGAAGGTACATTTAATAATAGAAATTATATGTATTCTAATAATCTTGTTTGTACAGTATATGTTAGAGAGATATGCAGTATTGAGAAAAATGGTAATAACATGTTTAAAATTATTAATAATGTTAAAAAATATTTAATAACTCAAATAGAAAAATGTTTTAACGAAAAAGATAGTAGCTTGATTAAAGTAATGTTATTAAATGATAACAGTAATATTAATAAAGAAGTAAAAGAATTGTTTTATAATACTGGGTTAGCGCATATTTTAGTCCCTTCAAGTACACATTTAACATATATATTATTTATGGTTTCCTTTTTATTATCAATGTTTAATATTAAATCACGTACAAAATTGATAATAACAGCAATAACAATCTTTATATATTTAGTTATTACTAATTTTGCAGTATCTATTATGAGAATTTTATTAATGTTTATTATTAGTAATATATTTTCATTTTATATTATAAAAGTATCTACATTAAACAAAATATGTTTAGCCTTGTTAATATTACTTTTATTAAATCCTTTATCTATATTTAGTGTTGGATTATTATTATCTTTTGGGAGTGTTGTAGGGATATTATTATTTAATAAGAAGATATATAATAAATGCAATTACATTTTTAATAAGAATAACAATAATGTTTTATCTAAAATTATTATGGTTTTATCTATAACATTATCTGTAAATATATTGATATCACCAATAGTATTGTGCAATTTTAATAAGTTATATTTATTAGGAATTATTTCAAATATTTTTATTATTCCTTTATCTGGGTTAGTAATAGTATTAACTTTAATATTATTTATATTTTTAAATATACCAATCATATCTAATATATTGATATGCTTTTTATCTTTTCTTATACAAATAATGTTTGGAATATTAGACTATTTTAATGGATTACCTTTAGTATCTATACCATTTGTAACTTTAAATACATTTGAAATATGTATGTATTATTTTTGTGTAATTGATATATTTGTAACACAAAAATATATTAAGCTTTTATTAAGACAAAAAAAGATAATAGCTTTTATTGTAGTAATATCTATTTTATATAGTGTTTATATATTTTTTAGGCTAGAAATAGATTTTATAGATGTTGGGCAAGGAGATAGTGCGTATATTTCAACATTTGGACAGAAAATTTTAATAGATGGTGGTGGGATAGTAAATAGTGATTTTGATGTAGGCGAAAGGATTATTATGCCTTTTTTATTGAATAAAAAGGTATTATCTTTAGATTATGTTATAGTAACTCATTTTGATTATGATCATTATGGAGGTTTAATATATCTAATAAATAATTTTAGTATTAAAAATATAGTT
>JAQVRJ010000046.1 GCA_028701115.1 Clostridia bacterium | reverse complement strand
AACACCAATTTGGTATATGTTGGGTAGTATACCAACATTAATTATTCTTATTGCACTTGCAATATTATTTTTCGTTTTTGTAACAGGTATAAGATTTGATACAATGTTAATATTTATAAAAGATTCAATAGTAGATTTAATAGATATTATAAAAGATAAGATGGGTATTATTTCTCAAAGGGAAAAAATAGAAGAGAAATATGAATATATTAATGAAGAAACTGAACAAGATATAGAAGAAACTGAAGAGCAACAGGAAGAAGAAGAGAATCAATTTGAAGAAACAGATAAAGAGGAATACTTAAAATTAGAGCAAAAGAAAAAAGAAGCACAAGAGAAATTAGTAAAGAGTGGATTATTTAAAACACAAGCTAAAGAAGAAGTAGAAGAAGCTGAAGAACAAGAAGATATAATAGAAGAATTAGAATTAGAGCAGAATAAATTAGCAGATGATCAAGATTATGTTTTTCCAGATACAAAGTTATTAACAGCTGATTCTAGTAAAAAAGGTAAAACAAGTTCTGCAAAAATAAAAGAGACAGCAGAAAAATTGCAAAATACTTTAGATAGTTTTCATGTTAAAGCAAAGGTAATAAATGTTTCACAAGGACCATCTGTTACTAGATATGAATTACAACCAGCAGTTGGAGTAAAAGTAAGTCAAATTACAAATCTTGTAGATGATATAGCATTAAATTTAGCTGCATCAAATATTCGTATTGAAGCACCAATACCTGGTAAAGCAGCGATAGGAATCGAATTACCTAATGAAACAAAAAATATGGTAACACTTAGAGAAATGTTAGAAACAAAAGAATTTAAAGATGCAAAATCTAAATTATCTTATGCATTAGGAAGAGATATAACAGGTAAACCAGTTATAGCTAATATTGTAGATATGCCGCATATGTTAATATCTGGAGCAACAGGTTCTGGTAAGAGCGTATGTATTAACTCAATTATAATGAGCATATTATTTAAAGCAAAACCAAGTGAAGTAAAATTCTTAATGATAGACCCCAAAGTCGTAGAATTAGTAATCTATGATGGAATACCACATTTATTAGTACCAGTTGTAACAGATCCTAAAAAAGCAGCAGGTGCATTAAATTGGGCAGTAAATGAAATGGTAGAAAGATATAATCTATTTGCATTAAAAGGTGTAAAGGATATTGAAGGATATAATGATTTATTAAAAAAAGAAGATGCAAGTGCTGTATTACCACAAATAGTAATAATTATAGACGAACTTGCAGATTTAATGATGGTAGCTAAAAATGATGTTGAAGATGCAATTTGTAGATTAGCACAAATGGCAAGAGCAACAGGTATGCACTTAGTAATTGCAACACAAAGACCATCAGTTGATGTTATTACTGGAATAATTAAAGCAAATATTCCTTCAAGAATTGCATTTTCAGTTTCATCACAAATAGATTCAAGAACTATACTAGATACAGCTGGTGCAGAAAAATTATTAGGTAAAGGAGATATGTTGTATGCTCCAATTGTTTTACCAAAACCAATAAGATTGCAAGGACCATATGTTTCATTAGAAGAAATTACAAAAGTTGTTGAATTTATTAAAGATAATACATCATCAAATTATAATGAAGATATTATAGATAAAATTGAAAAAAGTACAGCAGATAAACCAAGTAATGACATGATAGAAAATGATGTAGATAATTTATTAATGACAGCTATTGATTTAGTTGTTGAGGCGGGACAAGCTTCAACATCAATGTTGCAAAGAAGATTGAAAGTTGGATATGCTCGTGCTGGTAGAATAATTGATCAAATGGAAGCTCGTGGAATAATATCTGGTTATGATGGAAGTAAACCTAGACAAGTTTTAATAAGTAAAGATGAATTAGCACAATTAAAAATGGGAAATAATAATATAGGAGAGACAAATATAAAACAAAATAATGAAATGCAAGAAGAAATATATGATGAAGATATAGTAGACGATGAAAGTGATACCGAAGATAATAAATAAGGGGGAAACTATTTATGAAAATTAGTTTTTGGGGTGCTGCCAAAACTGTAACAGGTTCATGTTTTTTAGTAGAAACGAACAAGAAAAATTTTATTGTTGATTGTGGATTATTTCAAGGTAATGGAAAAGAAGTAACATTAAATTTAGAAAAATTCCCTTTTGATGTTTCTACAATAGATTTTGTTTTATTAACACATGCACATATAGATCATTCAGGTAAAATACCAAAGTTATATAAAGAAGGATATAGAAATCAAATAATAACTACGGAAAAGACTTTTGAATTATGTAAGATTATGTTGCCAGATAGTGGTTATATACAAGAAACAGAAGCAGAAACAGTTAATAAACGTAGATCAAGACAAGGAAAGCATTTAATAGAACCTTTATATAAATATCAGGATGCAATAGATAGTTTACAATTATTTAATACAGTAAAATATGATGAAATAATAGAAATAGATAATGTGAAAATAAGATTTTTAGAAGCTGGTCATATGCTAGGATCTGCAATGATAGAAGTATGGATTAGAGAAAATGGTCAAGAAGAGAAAATAGTATTTACTGGAGATTTAGGACAGAAAAATCAATCAATTATTAGAAATAGAAATATAATAACTGAAACAGATTATTTGGTAATGGAATCTACATATGGTGGAAGGAATCATGAGGATAATGTTGATAAGGCAAAAAGATTTATAAATATTGTTGAAGAGACATTAGAGCAGGGCGGGAATGTTATTATTCCATCATTTGCTGTTGGTAGAACGCAAGAAATCTTATATGAGATTTTTAAATATAGAATGACAGCACATGATGATGAGTATAATACTAAAGTAGATAAAGTATTAAAAGTTCCTGTATATGTTGATAGCCCATTAGCTGTATCTGCAACAGAAGTATTTAAAAATAGTATTGATTATTATGATCCAGAAACATTAAAATATATTCAAGAAGGGAAAATGCCGTTAGAATTTCCTGGATTAAAATTAACAAGAACAGTTGATGAATCAAAAGCGTTAAATGAATCAGCAGAACAAGCAATAATTTTATCTTCAAGTGGTATGTGTGAAGCTGGTAGAATAAAACATCATTTAAAACATAATTTATGGAAAGAAAATTCAACAATAATTTTTGTTGGCTATCAGGCACAAGGAACATTAGGTAGAAGATTAGTAGATGGAGCAAAAACTGTAAGAATACTTGGCGAAACAATTAAGGTTAAGGCACGAATAGAATCAATTGAAGGATTTTCTTGTCATGCGGATCAATTAGAATTATTAAATTTCGTTGGAGAATATGAAAAATTAAAACATATATTTTTAGTGCATGGTGAAATTGAGCAACAAAAAATCTTGTATCAAAAAATACAAGAAAAATTTGGGTATAGTATTGAGATACCTGATTTAGGAGATGCATTTGATTTAAATACTATGGTTCATAAAGTTGCAGTATTACCAATAGATAATCAATATAAATATGAAAGATTAGAATTGTTAGATAGAATTGAAACATTGAAAGAAGAAGTTGAAGAAATGATACAATACATTAATAATGATTTGAAACGTAGTGGCAACGAAGAATTAATTTCAGCATATAATCAAAAAGTATCAGAGTTAGAAAGTAGTATAGTGGATGTTGTAAAATTACAGGAGTTATAAAATGGAAAATAATTTATATGAAATATTAGAAGTAAGTCCTAATGCTTCAACAGAAGTAATAGAAAAAGCATATAAAACCTTAGCAAAAAAGTATCATCCTGATACATACAAAGCAGATAAAAGATATGCTAGCAGTATGATTAAAAAAATAAATAATGCTTACGATATACTTAGTAATGAAGAAAAAAGAAAAGAATATGATGAGCAACTAAAATATGAAATGCAAAAAGATATAGAACAAAAAGAAGAAGATTTAAATATGGACAATACACAATTAAAGCCATCATTTATGGATAAATACATTCAGAAATATACAAAACGAAATAATAATTATGATAAGATTAATAGAGCAATAGACGAACAATATAAAAAGCTAACACCCAAGATTTCTAATACTGTTGTTGTATTAATTTTAATAGGTGCTTTAGTTGCACTTATATTTGTTTGTTTAAGTTGTATGGATATCATATCAAATATTTAATAGGAGGAAATAGTAAATGAAAGATATTAATAGTTTATTTATGCCTAAGTCAGTTGCTGTTATTGGAGCTTCAAATAAGCCTGGTAAAGTTGGGAATATGGTAATGAAAAATTTACGTGAATGTAGATTTAATGGTAATATATATCCAATTAATCCAAAAGAAGAAGTAATAGAAGGATTAAGAGTATTTCATAGTATACTTGATGTACCGGAAGATATAGATTTAGTAATTATATCTGTTCCTTCAGGCGCTGTAAATGAAAGCGCAAGGCAATGTGCACAAAAGCATGTTAAGACAATTATAGTTTTAACAGCTGGATTTAAAGAAGTAGGAGGAGAAGGTGCAGTATTAGAAAAACAACTTGTAGAAATATGTCAAGAAAACAATATAAATTTATTAGGACCAAATTGTTTAGGCGTATTAGATACACATTATCCTTTAAATGCATCATTTAGTCAATTAATGCCAGATAAAGGGAATATAGCGTTCATATCTCAAAGCGGTGCTATGATGGTTGCAATACTTGATTGGAGCAAAACTGAAGGTATTGGCTTTAGTAAAGTTATTAGTATTGGAAATATGTCAGATTTATCTGAAATAGATTTAATAAAATATTTATCTGAAGATGATAAAACATCTGTTATTTTATGTTATTTAGAAGGTGTAACAAATGGAAAAGAATTTATGGATGTTATAAAATATGCAAGTAAAAAGAAACCAATAATAATATTAAAATCTGGATCAAGTCAAGCTGGTGCAAAAGCAGCATCATCACATACTGGGGCATTAGCTGGAAGTGATTCAGCATTTGATGCAGCATTTGGTCAAACTGGTGTTGTTAGAGCTAGTACTATGCAGGATTTATTTGATTATGGTTTTGCTTTTTCTAAATGTAAATTACCAAAAGGTAAAAATGTAGGAGTAATAACTAATGCTGGTGGTGGTGGTGTAATATCTGCAGATAGCATTGAAAAATTTGGATTAAATTTAGCACAATTATCTGATGAAACTAAGAGAATATTAAAAGAAACATTACCTGCTGAAAGTAATACACAAAATCCAGTTGACGTTTTAGGAGATGCCTCTCCAGAAAGATATAGACAAGCATTAGAAATTGTATCTAAGGATTCTAATGTAGATAGTTTAATAGTAATTACATGTCCAACTGCAGCTGCTGATCCAATTGGTATTGGTAAAGAAATATTAAAAGTAAAAGATATTGAAAAACCAATAATAGTTGTTAATATGGGTGGTGTAAGTTTTGAAAGTATAAATTTTGAATTAAGAGAAAATGGATTACCAACATATGTATTTCCAGAAACTGCAGTTAAGGCAATGTCATATATGACGAAATATTCTGAATTTAAAAACTCAAATAACATAAGTTGTTTAGAAAATATTGAAAATATAAATTATGATAAAGTAAAAGAAATAATTAATAATGTATATGCAGATGGTAGAAAAGCATTGTTAGGAAGCGAAGCTTATGCTGTTGTAAGTGCTTATGGAATAAATGCAGCACCGATTATTCTTACACATAGTGATGAAGAAGGTGCAAATGTTGCAAAAGATATTGGTTTTCCAGTTGTGTTAAAAATAGCATCAGATAAAATACTTCATAAAACAGATATTGGTGGGGTAAGAGTTAATATAAATAATTGGGATGATGCTAAATGGGTATATAATGAGATTTTAGATAGTGCTAAACGTGCATATCCAGATGTAGTACCTAATGGTATAGAAGTACAAAAAATGTTACCTGCAGGTCAAGAAATAATTGTTGGTATGATAAGAGATTCTAGATTTGGTCCAATGATTGCATTTGGTATGGGCGGTATATATGTTAATCTCATTAAAGATGTATGTTTTAAGGTTGCAAAAAATATAACTGATGAAGATATAGAAAAACAAATTAAAAATACAAAAGCATATACATTATTAAATGGATATAGAGGTTCAAAACCATGTAATATAGAGGCGGTTAAAGATATAATAAAGAGAATATCTAAGTTAACATTAGATTTTGAAGAGATAGCAGAATTGGATATAAATCCAATTATTGCATATGAAAATGAAGCTATAGCAATTGATGTTAAAATAACTTTAAAATAAATTAGTTTATTAGAAATAAAAAAATTCAAGTATTTACTACTTGAATTTTTTATTTATTTTTGTTATATATTTCCAAAAAATCTTTTGATTTCTATTTCAGCATTTTCTACGGAATCAGAACCATGAATTAAGTTTTCTGTTGTACTATTAGCATAATCTCCTCTAATAGTTCCTGGATTTGCTTCTAACCAATTTGTAGCACCCATCAAAAATCTCATACCTTTAACAACATCATTACCTTCAACTATCATAGCAAGTACTGGTCCTGAAACCATGTACTCAACTATTTCTGGAAAGAAAGGTTTTTCAACTAAATGAGCATAATGTTCCTTTAATACAGCTTCATTTAATGTTATCATTTTCATATTTATAATATTAAATCCTTTTCTTTCAATTCTTGATATAACTTCCCCCATAAGATGTCTTTTGACAGCATCTGGTTTAAGCATAATATATGTTCTTTCCATTAAAATCACTCCTTTTCTATAATTATTTAAATTATATCACAATTTTTCAAAGTAATAAATAGTTATATGTAAAAAATATATTTTTTTGTTAAAGTTTTTTAACTTGTAAAAAAATACAAATAAAATATTCTTAAAATATATGAAATAAATTTATATTTTATATATAATACTTGCAAATATTTACTTATCATGGTATAATTATTGCCGTATAAAGCACATACGACTAATTAATAGGTAGTGCATAATGGTCCCTATTAGTGTTCGATCTC
>JAQVRJ010000045.1 GCA_028701115.1 Clostridia bacterium | reverse complement strand
CATGAAATTTCAATGGCATCATCTAATACTTTAAATACACCAAACAATAAAATAATTATGTCAAAACAAAATTTAAAATTTGTTAATATTAAAAATCAAAAAACTGAATTTGTAATTACAATAAATGATTATGAAAAACAAATTAAACAATATGCTGGAGAAAATGCTAGCACAAATGGAGATGTATACAATTCATCTTATTTATTAAGTAATCCATCTTCACAAAATAATATAAGTTCTGGAACTAGATATTTCAATAAGGAGGATAGCAATGGATAATCCAAAAGGATATGTTTCTTTTATACTACATGCTCATCTTCCTTTTGTTCACCACCCAGAAAGTGAAGATTATTTAGAAGAGAAATGGTTATTTGAAGCGATGTCAGAAGTATACATACCATTATTAGAAAACTTTGAAAAACTAGTAGAAGAACAAGTGGATTTCAGAATAACAATGTCTGTAACTCCACCTCTTATTTCTATGCTTACAAATAAAATGTTACAAAAAAGATATATAAAATATCTAAATAAACATATTTTATTGAGCAAGAAAGAAATTGTTAGAACAATTCATGATGATGATAGAATTAAAAATTTAGCAAAAATGTATTTAGATAAATACATAAATGATTTAAATGTATTTACAAATAAATATGATTGCAATTTAATAAATGGATTTAAAAAATTTCAAGATTTAGGCGTATTAGAAATCATTACTTGCGGTGCTACACATGGTTTCTTCCCTATTCTAAATTTAAACGAAAAAACTGTAAAAGCACAAATAAAAGTTGGTGTAGATTTATATGAAGAAAATTTTGGTAGAAAGCCAAGAGGTATTTGGTTACCTGAATGTGGATACATACCAGAATGTGAAAAATATTTAAAAGAATTTGGTATACAATATATAATTACTGAATCACATGGTATACTTTATGCTAATCCATTACCAATATACGGTACATTTGCACCTATAGTATCAGATAATGGTATTTGTGCATTTGGTAGAGACTTAGAAACCTCTAAACAAGTATGGAGTTCAGAAATTGGCTATCCAGGTGATCCAAATTATAGAGAATATTATAGAGATATAGGTTGGGATATTCAAGACTATGACTATATAAAACCTTTTATTGCATCAAATGGAGATAGAGTTCATACAGGAATTAAATATTATAGAATTACTGGTAAAACAGAAAACAAAGATATATATATACCTCAATGGGCAAAAGATTCTGCTGAAAAACAAGCAGGACATTTCTTCGATGCAAGAAAAAATCAAATAGATAATTTAGCTAGTTTTATGAAAATACCCCCAATAATTACAAGCCCATATGATGCTGAATTATTTGGACATTGGTGGTATGAAGGTCCATATTGGATATACATACTATTTAAAAAGATATATTACAATAGTACAAACTTTAAACTTATAACTCCATCAGAATATTTAGATAAATTTCCAGTTATACAACAATCAAATCCCGCTATATCTACTTGGGGAGCAAATGGATATAATGAAGTTTGGTTAAATCAAAAAAACGATTGGGCTATACCTCATATGACTGAGTGTGGCACACGAATGATAGAATTAGCACAAACATATCCTAATGCTAAAGGTATATTAAAGCAAGCATTAAATCAATGTGCTAGAGAATTATTATTATTGCAAAGCAGCGACTGGGCATTTATAATAACAACTGGAACAATGGTTGAATATTCAATTAAAAGAATAAAAGATCATATTGGAAGATTTAATCTTTTATATACAATGATTAAAAACAATAATATAGATAAAGAATTTTTAAAAGATATCCAAAAAAAAGATAAAATATTCCCAAAAATAGATTATAAAATATATATATAAATTAAAAAAATGTTGTTAAAATATAATAACATTTTTTTATTAAATAAAATTTGAAATATTTATTGATTTAAAAAATACATTTAATATAATATATATAAGGAGTGATAAAATGAAAAAAGGAATAAGTTTAGTAGCATTAATAATAACAATAATAGTTTTAATAACATTAACGTCAGCTGTTGTATTAACAGGAATTAACACAACCCAAGAAGCACAACTTGCAGTATTCTATAATAATGTTTCTACAATGCAAGAAGCTGTACAGTTAAAAATTAATAATAACATTACTGAATATGCATTAAAGGGAATAGATAATTTGGAAATATATAAATGGGTCGGTGTTGTAGAAAATTATACCGAAAGCAATGCAAAAAGCAGTATTAATCCAACATTCGATAATACCACTATTAATGAAATTAGTGTAGCTAAAATAGATAACAGCATTAAAAACAACATTTCAATTTCTGATGAAGAGTTTGAAAAATACTATATATCAAATAATGGCACTGTTTACTACGAAGGTTTTTTATATAAAGGTATAACATATTATAATAGAGTAGTTTCTTCGCAAAGCATTATAACCCCTACTCCCACAACTCTTTGTTTAACAGATGGAACTTATAATACTCAAGAACAAGTTAACTCACCTAAATTACTAGAAGGTATGGTAGGAATCTACTGGAATAATGATAATGAAGAAATAACAAGTAATAGCCCTGAATGGAATTATAGTGATTGGTATAATTATCAAGATAAACTTTATGCTAATGCAAAAACTCCAGATGGAAGCTATTGGGTATGGATACCAAGATTTGCATATAGAATTAATTCTGGATTTAATACAAGCACAACTGGTGCTATTGATATAAAATTTTTGAAAGATACCTCTTATATAGCAAGTGATAACACTTCTATAGATAGCTGCACTGAAGGAAATGGATTTTGGAATCAACACTCTGGATTTAAATATACTGGAAATGACAATCTTACTTATGAATTACCTGGATTTTGGGTTTCAAAATATGATATGTCAGGAACTGATAGTTCTTCTTTAAAATCTGTACCAAATGGAAGTATATTTATATCATCAAGTGTATCTACTTTAGGAATGGCTGGTATAAACTATAATCCAAATTATAATTCTCATACAACTAAAACAGAAGAATGGGGTGCATTATGTTGCTTAAGCCATTCACCATATGGATCAAATGGTGAATTTATTTCCTCAGAGATGGTATCAAACGGAAATATTACTGGTTTATACAATCTTAATGGTGGCTTTCATTTAACTGCATTAACATGTGGTGATTGGGGAAGTTATTTCAATAACGATATAAGATTTTATACTAGAATTGTTTATGGCTCCTATATAGAATGTAGAGAAGCTACAAGAACTTTATTTGGTTCATGTCTATATGAATGTAGCGGAGCACCAACTATTGATGGATATCCAGCTGCATGGACAGGTGGAACTTCAACAGTAACTGGTGGTTCAGATCAAGGTTCTTTACGTGGATGTACTTCAATGTTCGATGCTAACTGGACAAAAGCAGATAACTACAGATCTGCATCAATAAAAGTAGTATTATGGTAATAATCAAATAAATTAAAAAGAATGTTATTTATTATTAAATAACATTCTTTTTATATTACATTCTTCTATAACTCAATATAATTTGCTAATGTCATAGCATTATTAACATAATCTATATTTTTATTATTATTAACCAATTTAATTTCTGAATTATACCAGACATAATTCTTATATAAAATACCTTTATCAAAAATAACCTGTAAATCCTTATTCATAGCATAATGTTTAATCTTTTCAATTGATTCTTTTTTCATTACAATAAATTTTTGTTTAGTAGCTTCATTAAAATAATAATATTTTTCTTTCTTAATAACAATAAATTTTGTTTTATCAACTACACAATTTAAATCTCTACTAACTAAATCATATTCTATTCTAGCATTTTCAGCTATATATGCTAAATCAACCAAAAATTCATTGTGTGCATTATCTTCATCAACAATCACTTCTTTATTGCTAATTTGTTGGTATACGCTCATAGCAGCAACGACAATTACTGCAATAATAAATACAAAAAACAATTTAATTTTTTCTGACATAATAACCCTCCACTATATAATTTTAATAAGCTTAAAGTTTAAATAATCACATGCAGTTAAATAATATTCTATGCCTTCACTTTCTCCAACTAAACATTTTTCAAATACCTCATTATTACCATGTACATGTCCATAAATACATTTTTTTACTTTATACTTTTTCATTATCTCAATAATAATATTATTAGGTGGATAATGTAATACAACTAAAATATTATCAGTTGTTGCTTGCTGTAAAGAATATTCTAATCTTAAATATTCTCTTGCAAATATTTTATCATTATCATATTGTGGGTCATCATTTATAGCCCAACCTCTTGTCCCACAGATACTCCATCCATCTTTTTCAATACAATTATTGTATATAAAATCTATATTTGAATAATTATGTTGTTCTAAAAACTTTTTCATTTTACTAACAGTTTCCCACCAATAATCATGATTACCTTTTAGTATAAGTTTTGTACCAGGTAGACTATTCAAATAATTAAAATCTTCAATAGTATCTTCAATATATGTAGCCCATGAAAAATCACCAGCCATAATTACTATATCATCATTAGTAATTTTTGCCTTCCAATCTTCTGCAATTTTTATATAATGATTTTCCCAGTTAACTCCGAATATATCCATTGGTTTATTATTGCCAAAAGATAAATGCAAATCAGATATTGCATATATTGCCATACTTTTACCCTCTTTCGCCTATCTTTAAATTAGCAATTGCATTCAAAGATAGTTCACTTTCGATTCCATTTATATATGAATAATATCCAGATGATGCAATCATAGCTGCATTATCTGTACATAATACATTAGGTGGATAACATAGTGTATAACCTTTTTCTTTTAATGCACTTTCTAATTTTTCTTTTATGTATGAATTAGCAGCAACTCCTCCAGCTAATACTAATCTATTAAATCCATTTTGTTCTAATGCTCTTATACTATTATGTACTAGAACTTCACTTACAGCTTCTTCAAATGAAACGCATATATCTTCAACTTTATATTCTTTCTCATTATTTATAGTGTTTAATACTGCCGTTTTTAATCCACTAAAACTAAAATCTAAGTTATCAAAATATGATCTTGGAAATTTATATGTTATTTTCCCTTCTTTTGCTAACTTATCCACTTTCGGACCACCAGGATATTCTAATCCCATTACTCTTGCTATCTTATCAAAAGCTTCTCCTACGGCATCGTCTCTTGTTTGACCTAATATATCAAAACTTGTATAATTATTTACCCTAATTAAATGAGTATGTCCACCCGATACAACCAAAGATATAAAAGGTGGCTCTAAATCTAAATGAGATATATAATTTGCTGCTATATGTCCTTCAATATGGTGTACCCCAACTAAAGGTTTTTTAGTGGCATATGCTAATCCTTTTGCCGCAGATACTCCTACTAGCAAGGCCCCTACTAAGCCTGGACCATATGTTACTGCTATAATATCTACATCATTTAATGTTACTTTCGCTTCTTCTAAAGCTTCTTTAATAACTATATTTATATTTTCAATATGATTTCTTGACGCTATTTCTGGAACAACACCACCATATTTTTTATGAATATCTATTTGTGATGAAATTATATTAGATAATACTTCTCTACCATTCTTTACAACAGCAACTGAAGTTTCATCACAACTTGATTCAATTCCTAAACATAAAATATCCTTCATTTTTTCTCCTATCCAAACATTGGAAATACAAAGCTTAATAACCACATCATGCCATTCATTATCCAAGATATTGTTGGTAATAGAACCCATTCACTTATAGGTGATAAAATTATTAGTAAAAATATTATTAAACTATATCTTTCTAAATTCATCAATAATACTTTAAATCTATCTGGTACAAAATACATTAAAATTTTTGCACCATCTAATGGTGGTATTGGTAATAAATTAAATACAAATAATACAATATTTATCTGTGCTGTCAAATAAAATACTGTGTTTAAAACCATAACAACATTTTCAGACAATCCATTAAATAATCCAGAAATATATAATATACCCCATATAACTAATGTTACAAACGCTAATAATAAATTCATTACTGGACCAGCTAATGATACAAACATTTGATCTCTAAATGGTTTTTTAAAATTATATGGATTTATTTGCACAGGCTTTCCCCATCCAAAATGAGCTATAATTAAACAAATTAATCCTATAATATCTATATGTTTTATTGGGTTTAATGTCACTCTTCCCTGTAATTTGGGTGTATCATCTCCAAGTTTAACAGCTGTTTTAGCATGTGCAAACTCATGAAAACTAATACCTATTATTATTCCCGGCAATATTGCAAGTGTTTCTAAAATCCATTGATTCATACATATTCTCCTTAATTAAAATATTATACTATATTATATGTTATATTTAATTTTATTTCAAGTAAAGAAAAAAAATAGATTACATAAATATAAAAAAAATAAAAACAACCATTATATTCTGCATTAAAAACATTTAATTTCATACACTTATAAGGCTGAAAAATATAATGAAAACAGCTAGAAAAACTTGTTTTAATTTACATAATATGGTATAATTATATTAGTAGTAAATCTTTTTAGAGAAAGACAAATTTTTTCTTTCTAAACACTTTTTACTATCCTAGGAAACGTAAAAATGGCCAGCATGACACAAGAAACTGCACACATTTGCACTGCAACTGTAAAAGCAAAGAGATTTGCAGAAAAAGCTCTTATTATCGAAAAGTTCATTGAAAATGCATCCTCCCACGGACGTGATCAACTCACCATTGACATGAGTAAATCCTCATCATGGACAACCACAGAAGTGCCTGAACTAAAAAGATACTTTGAGAAAAAAGGCTTCAAAGTAATTGTGAATACAAAACTGTTCAGCAAAAGACCAAATTATATCATCATAAAATGGTAAGACCAAAAAGAAGCGTAGAAAATTCTACACTTCTTACTTTATTTTAAGTAAATATAAAAAATTATATAAATATATATAATAACTACAAATATTA
>JAQVRJ010000008.1:25435-28757 GCA_028701115.1 Clostridia bacterium | reverse complement strand
ATTGGACCAATTACAACAGACGATAGTTTAGAATCGACAATTGAGTTAATTGCTTTAAATGATAAAACATTATTGGAAGGTGCTATGTATGAAGGTATATTTGTAACTAGTGGTTATATAGATACACTTCCAATATATGCTTATTGTTATAAAGCAGAGAATGAATCTGTTAAGTTTGGTAAAATTCTAGCGGATAGCACTAGTATTTATTATATACAAGATGATAGCCCACCTAGAATCGAAACTTATCATCGTATTGAAAGGGGAAATACGCTATATAATTTTCCAACTAAGTACGAATTCATAGAGGTGTATTACAAGTTATATATATCTAAAGACTCTATTTCACCTGACATAAGGTTGGACTTAGAGACATAACAAAAACAAAGAATTAATTTTCTTTGTTTTTGTTTACATAAAGATTGATTTTTTGTAATTCATGTGCTATAATATTTTACACATGTCAACTGTAGATAGATTTTTAAGCGTTTTTGAAAATGATAAGCTTATCCCTGAAGAATTACAGGAGAGCATAAAGAAAAAAGTTGCACTATTTAACAGAAACAATTGTCTTGCAGTCATCAGAGAATCAACAATTAGAATGGTAAAGTTACCATGTGATTACATGGTTTTATGCTCAGAGATTCAAGATGATAAGCATTACTCGGGAGTATGCAAAAATTTCGAATATTCGTTTTGTATTAAGGAAATGAGTATTCGAAACAATTACAAAATTATTTTAATTATTTTTATGAAATAGAATAGATTTTTTCTATTCTATTTCTTTTTTAAAAAAAGTGTGTTATAATTTTTTTAAATAAAATAAAAGTTGTGGTCATTATGAAACAAATTGAGTCATATCGAGATTCATTATGCAGTGTTATGCATTTTGAAAAAGGTGTAGCTTACACACTTCTTATGTTTATGAATTTATATACAGAAGAAGAAAGAACATCTTTAAGCTTTAATAAGTTAGTTACTGATTTAAGCATTATCGATCTTACATTAGAATTATTTATTAAAGATCTAAAAGAGAAAATTGATAAACTTGAATCCTTAATTTATGATGAAATTGATTTAATAAATTTGATTTCAGAGTTAACTAAATATGAAGATATTAAGCCAATTCAAGATTTGTTTATTTTGAATGAACAAAATCAGAAAAAGCTTATTGAAGATATTGAATACTATTTATGAAGAACATTATTGTTCTTCTATTTTTTTATTACTTATTATATTATTTTATCTATATATAATTCAATAGCAAGATTACTTTTAATTTTATAATAGTAAAAAAATTTTACAATATAATTGAACTATCCATATTCATAGTGATATTGACAAATAAACGTTTTAAGTATAATATATAAAATGAAATGGAGGTAGTTATGTTAGATTGTATAATAATAGGAAAAGGTCCAGCAGGACTTAGTGCTGGTATATATACTTCAATGGCTAATGTAAAAACATTAATTATAGGGAAGGATAGTCTACTTCAAAAATCTGAAAAAATACAAAATTATTTTGGGTTTGAAGAAATTATTGATGGACAACAATTACTACAAAGAGGTATTAAACAAGCTATAGCTACTGGTTGTGAAATATTAAATGATATGGTTATTGCCATAGATATTTTAGATAATGGTTTTAATATTGTAACAGCAGAAAATGGCTCTTTTAATACAAAATCAATATTACTAGCTACTGGAAATAATAGAAATACTGTTCATATAACTAATTTAGAAAAATTTGAAGGTAAGGGAATAAGTTATTGTACTACTTGTGATGGTTTTTTCTTTAAAAATAAAAAAGTTGGAGTAATAGGTAGTACAGATTATACAATTCATGAGGCTAATGAATTACTTAGTTTTACTGAAAATATTACTATATTAACTAATGGTAATGAATTAAAAAGTAGCGGTGAAAGTAATAATACCATTAAAAGCAACAAAATAGTGTCTTTTGAGGGAGAAAACAAGTTAGAGCACATCGTATATGATAATGGAGAAAAAGAGCAATTTGATGGCATATTTATAGCTCAAGACTATCCCACAGCTTCAGATTTTATTAAAAAACTTGGTTTAAATTCAAAAAATAGGTTATTAACAATAAATGATCAATTTATGACTAATATTAGAGGAATATTTGCAGCAGGGGATATAGTAAATGATTTTAAGCAAATATCTACTGCAGTAGGTTCTGGAGCTAATTCAGCAAAAAATATAATTAAATATTGCAAAGAATAAAATAATATAGTATAATACAAATATGAGGTGAAATTATGTTAAAACAAATAACAATGAAAATGATGTTAATAGGAACAATATTATTAGCACTATTTACAATAGCTTTATCAACAATAAATAATTCAGATTATTTACGTTTAGTCAATAATATTAACTATAATGTTGAACAAAAAAAATTAATAGAAAATTAAGGGTTAATAAAGGGGAAATGATTATCTTAGAATTAAATTACTAAGCAGTCTATCTTCTTTATTTATGTTCATAATAGTAATAAAAATGAAGAAGATGTGTTCACACAAACGCATTTTCTTCATTTTTATTTAATAAGCCATAGAATTCAGCTGTGGTATCTCTAACAGTGATCATTCTACTAATGGCTTTGTTATAAAGTTTGGAACTATATTTTACTGCTAAAAGATTTTGCTCGTAACATGCAGGGCAAATAGATACAAAGTTTTGTAAATTAACCTTATCAGAATAGCTTCTCTTTTCTACAGGTAGGATAATGATGTCATCTATGCTGTGATTTTCACCACAATAGCAGCATAGTGAACCATAAGTTGAGACATAGTTTTGTTTTAACTTAATAAAATCTTTTTTCCAAATCTCAATTTGATACATTAAACGATTATATGATTTAGAACCATAAGTTTTTTTGTTAATTACATGTACATGACATGAATTACATACCAAAGCAATGTTGTCTTTTGTTGTAGGTCCTCCTAATCTTTTTTCGATAATGTGATGAGCTGTAATTTCTGAAGTAGAAACTTGTCGACCACAAAGCCAACAATAATTTCCATATTCTTTTAGCAATTCCTGTTTTATCTCTCTTAATGCATAGTCTTTTGAGCGTGGCATTAATAAAAACCTCGAGTATTAAAATAATAAACGAATTTTAAAATTAATTATCCTACGGGTATATTATATCATTAAAAAAATAAAAGGGAAGAGAATATATTAAAAAAAACATTTTTTAATATATTGTAACATAAGCGTAATATTATACTATGTAAACCATATTGATAATTATTTTAAATAAGCAAATATATTTTAAAATAATTTATATATATTAA
>JAQVRJ010000008.1:0-25335 GCA_028701115.1 Clostridia bacterium | reverse complement strand
GATTGCACAAAATAATAATTTTGCGCAAATAAGGTGGGTGCAAAAAAGCATTAATATAGATATATACTATTATATACTGCATTTTAACTATTTTGATAATATTACTTTATCTACATATATATATGAATTTAATTAATTGCATATCTACTATACTTTTTTTACATATATAATGCTATATACATTTTGTTTTGTAATTATCTTATTAGTTATTTATATAATTTATAATTTTGTTTTTTACTTTATATATTATTAGTTTACTTTTTTAAGCTACCTCATTTAATTTTTTACATTATCTTTTTTAGATGAATTTAAATGTTAATTTTTAACAATTACCTATTTTTCGATTTGAAATCATTTTTACGTGTTTTATGGTAATGGAATTGTATTACCCCGTTCTTGAAAATCGATTTAAAGTCCGTTTTTGTGCGAAGTGTTTTGGAGGTGTTGATATGACTGGGTTTAACGAAGATAATCCCGATATTTTAGATCAGTTTATAGCATATAAACTAAATAATGCTAATCTTTCTATTAAAACTGTTAAGGAATACAATTATGATTTATATAATTTTTTAAAATCAATGTTCATTATGAAAAATTCATATAAAGATTTAGATAAAATTTCTGATGAAGAATTTAATAATTTATCTATTAAAAATATTGATATAAATTTTATTAAAAAAATTTCATCACTAGATATAGATTATTATATTGCATTTTTAAATATGAATAAAAAATATAAACCAACTTCACGAGCTCGTCAAGTTGCTAGTATAAAATCTTTTTTTAAATGCCTATTATTAAATTTACATGAAATTGAAACTAATCCCGCATTAGGAATAACTTCGCCTAAACTTGGTAAACGAATTCCTCAATATTTAACTTTAGAAGAATCCAAAAGACTTCTAACCGTTGTGAAGACTGGTTCTAACAAATTTAAAGAACGAGATTATTGTATTATTACCCTATTTTTAAATTGTGGTATGCGTTTATCTGAGCTAACTAGCATAAATACTAAAGATATTAGAGATAATGACACTGTAAATATTATTGGTAAAGGTAATAAAGAAAGAACTGTTTATTTAAATAAAGCTTGTTTAAATGCAATTGAAGAGTATTTACCAACACGTAATGCCCTTACTAATATTAAAGACAAAAATGCCCTATTTTTGAGTGAAAGAGGTACACGTATATCTCGTAGGACTGTGGAACAAATGGTAGAAAAATATATATTACTAGCTAATTTGGATCCAAAAAAATTTACACCACATAAATTAAGGCATACTGCAGCAACATTAATGTATAAATATGGTCATGTAGATATTCGTGCCTTACAAGAAGTATTAGGACATGAAAGTATCCAAACAACAGAAATATATACACATATAGATAATGAACAATTGAAAAAAGCTGTTGATTCAAATCCATTATCTGATATATGAAATTATATGCAATAAAAAGACAAGGAATTTAATTATTCCTTGTCTTTTATTTGAAAAAGTAGAATAGTACTAATATTAAAGTTATTAATATTACTATTAAAATTATTGCTATTGGGATAAGAATAATTATTATTCCAATAATTGAAATAATTTCAATAGCACTTACTTGTCCAACAATGTATACAACTAAACCAATTATTAAAAAGATAAAAATTGGTAAAATGCTAATTTCAAAATTAATCCTGAACATTTTTTAACTCCAATGTAGTTAAAGCATAAATAATGTATTTACATATATATTATACAATAAAATTAAGTATTTATCAAGTTTCTGGAATAGTTAATTTATTTCCAATATATATATTGGAAATCTCCATATTATTAAGTTCTTTAATTTCATATATTATTTCTCTTATATCTTTATTTTTATAGTTAATATTATTTTCTTTAACAATTTTAGCTATAGACCATAATGTATCACCGTGACATACAGTATAATCAATATATTTAATTTCTGTATTAGATATTGCTGTTGAAGAGTTAAATACTAATAAACAAGCCATTATAGTTATTATTGTCATAATTGTTATATTTCTTCTAACTATCCTATTATTCCCTTTTCTACATATATTCATTTTCATTACCTCCATATCGAACTTTTGTTCTTATCTATATTAATATAATAGCAGAACCTTTGTTCGATGTCAATAGGTAAATTAAAAATTATTTAAAAATATTATATTACATTTATGTTAACTAACAAATAGCACAACATTAACACATTCACCCATTTTTTGGTATTAATTAAAATTTTTTTATCTGTTAATTATAATAAAATCTCTGTTTAGTATATTATCTACTAAACAGAGGCTATTTTTAAAAGAGATTATATTATGTTACACATAACATTAATAAGTGCATCATATAAATTTATATTTCCTGATTTATATTCAATATCTATTTGCATTAATTGTTTATATATTTTTGTAAGTTCTTCAGATGTATAATTCTTGACTTGATCTTTTGCTTTCATAAATACAAAAGGATGTAATTTTAATTCTTCATTAATATTTTCTATACCTTCATTTTGTGCTGTTTTAATTAAATATAAATTTTTGTAATGTCTATATATCATTATATATATTTTTTGAATCGGTTCTTTCTGCATTAACAGTTCATCTAATGTATCTATTGATTCTTTAATTTTTCTCTTACCTAAATTATCTGTTAAATCAAAAATAATAGCATCTAATGTTTTTGTTGTAATTATATCAATAAATTCTTTTTTAATTTCATTTCCTGAACCTGTATATTCAATAAGTTTTCTTAACTCATTTATAACATCTTCCATATTGGTACTACAAATAGTCGAAAAATATACTGCATTAGTTTTATCTAGTTTAACATTATACTTATTACATAAATCAACAGCATAATCAGCAACTTCTTTTGGTTTTAAAGGCTTAAATTCTTTTACGATACCTTTCCTATCCAATAATTTATACATCTTTTTATTTTTTGCAACATCATCTTCATTAAATATAATTGTTACATTAATTAAATCTTGCTTATCTAAATAATTAATAATTTCTTCTTCGTATTTATTGCTTGGTTCTTCTATTTCTTCATCATTACTATTTTGATCCGTTTCTTCATCTTTAGCTTTTTTCCTATTAATTTTAAATAACTTTGAATTATTAATTAATATTAGTTTATTTTCAAAACCAAAAGCAGGTGTATTTATTTCAGATATAAGATTAGATATACTTTTATCATCTAATAATATATAATTTACACCTTTTACTAATTCTCCAAATTGTTTTTTTATTCTATTAACTTGTGAAGTTCTTAAATATTTCTCTTCACCATAAAATAAAAACATTTTATTAAATACATCTTTCTCAATATCTTTTTCCATTTGTTCACCTACTTTTACTTAATATATTATATGAATGGGCATGGCATATTGCAATTGCCATAGCATCAGTAATATCATCTAATTTGGGTATTTCTTTTAAATTTAATATAGTTTTAACCATTTGCTGTACTTGCTTTTTATCTGCTCGTCCATAACCAACAACAGCTTGCTTTATTTGTAATGGAGTATATTCAAATAATTCTTTATCTTTTTGAGCTGTAACTAAAACGACCATGCCACGTCCTTGTGCAACATCTATTGCAGTAGTAGCATTAGTATTAAAATATAATTTTTCTATAGATATATAATCTGGATTATATTTTTCTACAACACTGGATATAATATCATAAATGGCTTGTAATCTTTTTTTAAATTCCATACTGGCTTTTGTATTTACTGCACCAGAACAAAGTAATTTAAAGTTATTTTTTTCATATTTTATTACTGCGTATCCTGTAATTGCATAACCAGGATCTATCCCTAGAATTATCATATATCTAACCTCTAATCATTATTATTCAATCTCACTAAATAACTTTAATATATTTCCAACGCTCCATGCTTGAGCAAATGCTCCATCTGGTTTATGTGGGGCATCTCCATCAAATATTTCAGATAATTGATTAACACAATGTGTATTAAAATTATTTTTTATAACATCAATATATGATAACCATCTTTTTCTATCAGATAATGTATACTTATTTATTCTACAAAAACTTATAATAAATTCAGATAGTAACCATGCCCACACAGTGCCTTGATGATATGCTTTGTCTCTACTCACCATATCTCCAGCATAGTGGCCTATATATTTTGAGCTATTAGTAGACAAAGTCCTCAAACCATATGGTGTATATAACTCATCTTGTATAGTATCAAGCATTATTTTTGTATTTTTATTTAAAAATATTGGGAAAGATAATGAAACACTTAATACTTGATTGGGTCTAACATCATAACTAAAAGGTTCTATTGTATCATATAAACAATTTTTATTAGGATTCCAAAACTTTTCTTCAAAAGATTTTTTGCATTTTTCTGCTAAATGTTTAAACATATCTAAATCACTTTTTAATAATTTACTATTTTTAATTTTTATTATTTTGATCATTACTTGTAAAGCATTATACCATAATGCATTTATTTCAACACATTTACCATTTCTAGGTGTAATTGATTTTCCATTAGTCATTGCATCCATCCATGTTAAATTAGTATTTTCATTACCACATATTATTAAACCATCATTATGATCAATATGTATATTATAATCCGTACCATCAATATATGCTAACAAAATATCTTTTACAGCTGTATACATTTTTTTATTAAGTATTTCATAATCTTTTGTATATAATAAATATTTATATAAAGCTTCAATGAACCACAAACTTGCATCAACAGTATTATATGAAAATGATTTAGTATTAGTATGAAAATGATTGGGTATAATACCATCTTTAATATTTACAATCGCATTCTTTAATATATTTTTAGCTATATCAAATCTTTTTGTAACTAATAACAATCCTTCAAATGAAATAAAAGTATCTCTACCCCATTCTCCAAACCAAGGATATCCTGCTATAATTCCATATTCATCATTACTTTTTTTAATTATAAATTGATCAGAAGATAATACTAATTGATTTGCATATGGATCATATAATCCAGCTTTTTCAATTAATCTTGTTAAACGTAATTCTTCTCTTTCAAATACTTTATCCACATCAATAATAGGTTGAGGCACAGTTGATATAACAAAATACATGCTTCTACTTGTAAAAACAGGGATTCTAATTTTAAATACACCCGGTATATAATGATTTTCTAAACATTCCATACCTCTTGCTTTGGTTTTTCTATAATACATATTATTATATTGTACATTTTTTAATGGTTCATATATATCTGAATTATTATATATATATAAATCATTATCTTTATCATAAACAATTTTTATATTATTTTTATCAAAATTGATTTGTGGAAATATAGCCTCACCATTATTTATAGAATGATAACTTCTATTATTAACTAATGGTGCAATATCGAATATAGCTTCATTTCCTTGTGTTGTAATATCATATTTTATAACAACAGTATTTTCTAAATATTTCATACAAATTTGTTTTTTTATTTCTACATCATATACTTTATAATTAAATATTGGATAATAAACATATTCAAATTTAGTTTGTAACTTATAACCTTCCGACATATATTCAGGACATTCATTTGTAGATAAATCAAATGTATCTCCAGAAACATGTAGTACTTCATTTAATTTAGATAATAAAAGATGTCTATCTCTTTTACCAATTAATTCTGATACAAGTAATCCATGATATTTTCGCGTATTGCATCCATACACAGTAGAGGTAGAATAACTTCCTGTACCATTTGTTAATAACCATTCAGTTTCAATTGATTTATCAAAATTATTTAATTCATCATTAGATATTTTCATAATTATCTCCTATATATTTATTCACCCAAAACAATAACTTCAGGCTCCAATTTAATATGAAATTCTTCATAAACTTTATCTTGTATATATTGCATTAAATCTATTACATCTTGAGCAGTTGCATTACCAGTGTTAATAATAAAATTAGCATGTTTATCTGAAACAGCAGCTCCTCCAATTGCATAATTTTTTAAACCAACTTTTTCAATTAATTCTCCAGGAAAAGCGTTAGTTGGTCTTTTAAATGAACTACCTGCACTTGAAAATTCGATTGGCTGAGTACTTAATCGTATTTTAGTATTATAATCCATTTTTTCTTTTATTTCTTCAATATTACCTTTTTTTAAAGCAATGGTTGCTTCAATAATTATTCCATGATTTTTTTTAAAAATACTATCTCTATATTCAAATTCATGTTCTTTATTATTTATTGTTACAATATTACCATCCTTATCTAAATATGTTGTTGATTCAATAATATTGCACATTTCGCCTTTAAAAGCTCCTGCATTCATTCGTATTGCTCCACCTAATGTACCCGGTATACCACAAGCAAATTCTAAACCAGTTAATTCATTTTTATAGGAAAGCTGTGCTAATGTAACAATTGATATTCCTGCACTTGCAGTAATTTTACTATCTTTAATTATATAATTATTTAAATTATCTCCTAAACGTATTACAACACCACGAATACCTTTATCTTTAATCAATAAATTTGTTCCGTTTCCTATTATATAATATGGTATATTATTATTTTTACAATAAGATATCGCATATTTTATTTCATCAATATTTATAGGCTTTACTAATATATCTGCTAATCCACCAATTTTAAATGAAGTATATTTTTTCATACTTTCATCCATAAATACATTAGATATTTTTTTCTTTAAATCGTTATATACTTTAGTTTTATCCAAAATAATCTCTCCTTGTTATATTGTATTATTATTTATTGATAATATAACAGCTATATTTTACCTATATAATAATTCTTTTTGCCTTTTTTGAAAATAACTATCTGATCATTTAATAAATAATCTTTATTTATAATGACAGCTTCTTCTTTAACTTGTTCACCATTTATACTTATTGCTCCTGATTGTAAAAATTCTCTTGCTTCTCTTTTTGATGAACATATTTTATTATTTACTAATATATCTATAATTGGTAAATCTATAATTAAATCAAATGTAGGAACACCTTTTAACCCAATTAATAAATCGTTTACTGGTATTTCTTTTATATTTCCTGCAAATAAATTTTCACTTATTTTAACTGCATTTTCGTATTCTTCTTCTCCATGAATATCTGTAACAATTTCTTTTGCTAATCTCTTTTGTGCTATTCTTAAATGAGGAGCTTCTAAATGTTGTTTTTCAATTTCATCAATTTCTTCTTTAGTTAAGAAAGTTAATCTTTTTAAATATTCTATAATTTTTTCATCTTCAGAATTTAATAAGAATTGATATAATTCATAAGGACTTGTTTTATCTTTATTTAACCATACAGCATTTCCTTCACTTTTGCCAAATTTATTACCTCTTGCATCAGTAACTAAAGGCATAGTAAAAGCATATAATTCATCACCAGTAGTTCTTCTTGTTAATTCTATTCCTGTAGTAATATTACCCCATTGGTCAGAACCAGCTACTTGTAGGCTAACTCCTTTTGTTTCATGTAAATATTTAAAATCTAATCCCTGTAATAGCATATATGAAAATTCAGCATATGAAATACCACTTTCCATTTGTCTTTTTACTAAATCTTTACTTAACATATAGTTTACATTAATATATTTACCATAATTTCTTAAAAATTCAATTATTGTAATATCTTTAACCCAGTCATAATTATTTACTATTTCGTATGGAAATAATTTTTGAATTTGTTCTTTTAGTTTTTCAAAGTTATTTTTGATTATAGCTTCTTGTGACATTTCTCTTTCAGTACTACCTCTTGGATCTCCAATTAAACCAGTAGCACCTCCAACTAATATTATTGGAGTATGTCCAGCTAAAGCTAATCTTTTCGTAATTAAAAATGAAGAATAATGTCCTAAGTGTAAGCTATCTGCTGTTGGATCTGTACCAATATAGAAAACCATACCACCTTTATTTAATTTTTCTTCTAAGTCTGGACTGCTAATATCTTGTATTAAACCTCTCCATTTTAAATCTTCAAATACTGTCATTTTTATCTCTCCTCTTATTTATTGTTTATTTTTTAAATCTATATTATTATATCAAATTACTCATTAAATTTCAATTATTCATTCCTTAAAGCATCAATTGGATTCAATTTTGCAGCTTTATTTGCTGGTATAAGCCCAAATATAATGCCAATTGTTAAACATATTGTAAATGCTGCAATAATCCACGGTATAGAATATACCGGTTCTATTAATCCTGTAGAACCTATTCCAAATTTAATTATTAATATTGCTATTATTATGCCTATAATTCCTCCAATGCCAGCTATTACAAGACTTTCAATTAAAAACTGTACTAATATATCTTTATTGGTAGCACCAATTGCCTTTCTTATACCTATTTCTTTAGTTCTTTCAGATACAGAAACAAGCATAATATTCATTATTCCTATACCACCAACAACTAAAGCAATTGCTGCAATACTACCTAAAACTAACGACATTACATCGCTAATATCTCCTAATACAGATAAAATAGCTTCCTGTGAAAATACAATATATTTTGAATCATCATTATATATTTTATATAAAAAATTTTGTACTTGTGACATAACTAAATCTACAGTCTCTTTTGATGAAGCACTTACCATAAATGTAGTAATCTGACTAATTTTTAATACGCGCTGTGCAACAGTAATTGGTATTAACACAATATCATCATCTGTTCCTTCAGCACCATTTGCAACAGCACCCATTACTCCTATAACAGTAAATTTAACTCCATTTATACTTATTTCTTTGCCTATAGGATCTTCTGTTGGAAACAATTCATTTTCAACAGCAGTACCAATAACAGCTACTTTTAAAGATTTTGTTATATCATTATCATTTATAAATCTACCTGATGAAACTGTTGTGCCCTGTACATCCTCATAATTAGAACTTGTACCTGTAATATATGTATTCTTACTATTTTTACCGCTCTTTACTATATCTGTTTTAATTATATATGGAGCAATAGAAACAATATTATCATTATCTTTATCCAATTTTTCTAAGTCTTCCATAGTTACACCGCTAGTTGCTGATCTTGAAGTAATATATGCAGTAACTGTATTAGAACCCATTCCTTCAACTTTATTTGTAATAGTTTGCATACTACCTTCAGCAAATCCAACTGCAACGATTACTGCTGAAACACCAATAATAACACCTAACATAGTAAGCAAAGAACGAATTTTATTATCTATTATACTTTGTATTGCCATTTTATATGCAAATAATATATTCATATTTTCTCCTATTCTTGAACTTTACCATCCATAATTTTAATTATTCTTGATGCTTGTTTAGCAATATTAGAATCATGTGTTATTAAAATAATTGTATTACCCATTTCATGTAATTTGTGAAACAATTCCATAACTTCTACGCCAGAAGCAGAATCTAAATTTCCAGTTGGCTCATCTGCTAATATTATTGGTGGATTGCCAATTAATGCTCTAGCGATTGCAACTCTTTGTTGTTGACCTCCAGATAATTCTGTTGGTTTATGATATAGTCTATTTTCTAATCCAACTTTTGATAATGCTTCAATTGCTTTTTGTGTTCTTTCTTTTTGAGATATATTACTATATATCAATGGTAACTCTACATTTTCAATAGCAGTTAATTTAGGTAATAAATTAAATCCTTGAAATACAAATCCAATTTTTTTGTTTCGTATATATGCAAGTTCTTGATCATCTTTTAAACTTACATCTATATCATCTAAAAAATATTTTCCTTTTGTTGGTACATCTAAACAACCAAGTATATGCATTAATGTTGATTTACCTGAACCAGATGGTCCTATTATAGAAACAAATTCATGCTGTTTAATTTCTAATGATATATCATTTAAAGCATAAACATCATTATTTCCTAATTTATATATTTTATATACATGCTGAAGATTTATCATTCAAATCCCCCCATCATAAAGCTAAATCCTGAACTTAAAGTTGGAACTACTATAACTTGTCCTTCATATAATCCTTCAATAATTTCAGTATATGTTATACTACTAATACCAGTAATAACTTTTACTAAATCTGTTGTATTATCTTTTTTTACTATTTCCACAAATGGTTCTTTATTTACCATTTGAATTGCTTCAACTGGAACTTTTAACACATTTTCTTTATTAGCTATTATTATATCAGCATCAGCATTCATAGATAATATAATACCATCAATTTTATTTATTTGAATTGTTACGTAGTAATCTGTAACTCCACTTTGTGTATAACCTTCTAATGGAAGTTTAATAATTCTTCCTTCTAACGGATTATTTAATGTATCTGGTAATGCATCAATAGATACCTCAACTTTATTATCATAACTTAAATTAGATATCTCTAATTCATCTATTGGTACTTCAAATTCTAAAACTTTATCATTAGATATTGTAATTAATTGCATACCAGCAGTTACAACATCTCCTTCTTTTAAATCGAACATTGTAATTGTTCCATCTATTTTAGCAATTATTTTATAATCTTCTAATTTATCTTCCATATATGCTAATTGTGTATATATGTTTTGGTATGTTAATTTTGCATTTTCATAATTTATTTCTAAATCAGTATTTCTAACAGTTGCAATAACATCACCTTTTTCAACATAACTACCATTTTTAACTAATACCTCTTTTATAAAACCATTTATTTCAGATTTAACTATAGAATTTTCAGTTTTACCAAATATAGTTTCATTAAAACTTATTAGTTCTTTATTATTTGATATAACAGTTGCATTTGCTCTCATATTATCTAATAAATATTCTTTGTTTGTACAAGCAATAGTTACTTCAACAACTCTACTACCTTCATTTGTTACATAAATCTTATCTGATACATTTGTTACAATTCCAGGTAAATATTTAAAACTTTCAATTAAGCATATTGATGCTTTATCTCCAACATTAATTTTATTATTAACATTATATATAAATTGCAAAACAATTTCATAGTTATTATCCATTAAAATATCACATACATTCATACTTGTTGACACATAGCTATTATCATTAATAGTTAAACCATCGATATAACCAGTCTGGTTAGATATAATACTCAAATTATTAATTTGTTGTTCTATACTATCTATATTATTTTGTGCTTGTTTTAAAGCTATTTCTTGTGATTCAACTGTTACTAAATAATCTTCATTATCTAGTTGAGCAATAATATCACCAGTTTTAACAACAGCTCCTTCTTTATAGTATATTTTATCAACAGTTGTTGAAACTTTTGAATATTCTTTTCTTGAATCTGAAGCTTTTAATGCACCTGTTCCAGATACAGTTATATTTATATTGCCTTTTTCAACTTTTGTTGTATTATATATTTTTGTATTACTAGGTTTTAAAACTAACGCCAGTATTACTCCTATAGCCAATAGCACTATAATTATATAAAATATTTTATTAGATTTCTTCTTCTTAATATCATTCATAATTTTTCTCCTTATAAATACATTTATAAAATAATGATTAATTATTTATATTATATTCTATAAATATAAAAATAAAAATACATATATTTAAAATATTTAAAATATAACCAAAATGAAATATTTATGTAATAATTCAATATAATATAAAAAATAAAGATTTATAAATTACAACCTATAAATCTTTATTTAATACTTATTTATTTAATTCGTCTAAAAACATCTTGTTTAACATTTGAGGATTTGCTTTGCCTTTGCTCTCTTTCATAGCTTGTCCTACTAAAAATCCCAAAGCTTTATCTTTACCAGCTTTAAAATCTGCTATTGATTGAGGATTGTTTTCTAATACTTTCATTACAATTTCTTTTATTGCTCCTTCATCAGAAATCTGTAACATACCTTTTTCTTCAACAATTTTTTCTGGATCCTTTCCATTAGCAAACATATCTTCAAATACTTTTTTTGCAATTGCTGAGCTAATTTTACCATTATCTATTAATCCAACTAGTTTTGCTAAATCTGTTCCTGTAAATGGAACATCTTCAACATTATTTTCACTCATCATTCTTGTTAAATCACCCATTATCCAATTACTAATTGATTTAGGATTCTTTGATGTTTTTACTGCTTCATCAAATAAATCCGCTAATTTTTTAGAAGCTGTTATAATATTTGCATCATATTCAGGTAATTCAAAATCTTTAATATATCTTTGTTTTCTACTTTCAGGTAATTCTGGTAAACTGTTTCTAAGATTATTTATATATTCATCAGTTAATTTAATTAAAGATAAATCTGGTTCTGGAAAATATCTGTAGTCATGAGCATCTTCTTTGCCTCTCATTGCATAACCTATACCCCTATCATCATCCCATCTTCTTGTTTCCTGAACTATTTCTTCACCTTTTTCAACTGCTTTAATTTGTCTATCTATTTCAAATTCTATAGATCTAACAATAGCTTTAAATGAATTTAAATTCTTAGTTTCTGTTCTAGTACCAAATTTTGTTTCACCTTTTTTTCTAATAGATAAATTTACATCTGCTCTTAAAGAACCTTCTTGCATTTTGCAATCAGATACCTCAAGATATTCTAATATAGATTTTATCTTTTCAACATATGCTTTTGCCTCTTGAGCAGAACGCATATCAGGTTCAGATACTATTTCTATTAAAGGTACACAAGCTCTGTTTAGATCAACTAAAGCTTCTCCGCCATATTCATCATGATTTAATTTTCCTGCATCTTCTTCAATATGGATTCTTGTAATTCCTATTGTTTTTTCTATACCATCAACATTTATATCTAAATGCCCTTTATAACATAACGGTAAATCAAATTGAGAAATTTGGTAAGCTTTTGGTAAATCTGGATAAAAATAGTTTTTTCTATCTTGTTTACTATCTTTTGCTATTTCACAATTCATAGCTAATCCAGCTTTAACAGCATATTCAACAACTTTTTTATTTAATACAGGTAATGCTCCTGGCATACCAGTACATACAGGACAACAATGAGTATTTGGTTCTCCTCCAAATTCTGTTGAACAACTACAATATATTTTTGTTTTTGTAGACAATTCAGCATGTACTTCTAATCCTATTACTACTTCATAATCCATATTTACACCTCCAATTCTGGTTTATTCTTATACCAACTTGTATTTTGCTCATATGTATAAGCAAATTGAATAAGAGTTTTCTCATCAAAGTGATTACCAATTAATTGCATACCAATCGGTAATTTATTTGAATCAAATCCACAAGGGATAGAAATTGCAGGAACACCAGCAATATTTATTGAAACAGTACAAATATCTGCTAAATACATAGCAACTGGATCATCAGTTTTTGAACCAATTTCAAATGCAGTTATAGGTGATGTTGGTGTTAACAAAACATCATATTTCTCGAATAATTCTTTAAATTGATTTATAGCAATTGTTCTAACTTTTTGTGCTTGCTTATAATATGCATCATAATATCCTGAAGATAAAACATAAGTTCCTAATAAAATTCTTCTTTTTACTTCTGGTCCAAAACCTTCACTTCTAGATTTAGTATATAACTCTTTTAGTGTTTCATAATTAGGAGTTCTATAACCATATCTAATACCATCAAATCTTCCTAGATTTGAACTTGCTTCAGCACAAGCTAAAATATAATATGTTGGTAACAAATATTGTGTTACTGGTATTGTACATTCTTCAACTATTGCACCTAATGATTCAAATACTTTTTTAGCTTCTAAAACAGCATTTTTTACATCAGTTTGTAAACCTTCACCCATATATTCTTTCGGCATACCAATTTTTAAACCTTTAATATCTGCTTTTAAATATTGTGTATAATCTATTTTTTCTATATTTGCAGATGTAGTATCTTTATCATCTTTACCTGTTAAACAATTTAATACTAATGCACAATCTGTAACATCTTTAGTCAATGGGCCTATTTGATCTAAAGAAGATGCAAATGCAACTAACCCATATCTAGATACTAAACCATAAGTAGTTTTCAATCCAACTAAACTACAAAATGAAGCTGGTTGTCTTATTGAACCACCTGTATCACTACCTAAAGCTGCTGTTGCCAAATCTGCACTTACTGCAGCAGCACTTCCGCCACTTGAGCCACCTGGTACTTTTGTAAAATCCCAAGGATTTTTTGTTATAAAAAATGCGGATCTCTCAGTAGAACCTCCCATAGCAAATTCATCCATATTTAGTTTACCAATAATGATAGCATCTTCTGCATTTAGTTTTTCTATTACAGTTGCGCTATATGGTGCAACAAAATTTTCTAACATTTTAGATGCACATGTAGTTTTAATATCTTTAATACAAATATTATCTTTTATTCCAATTGGAATACCTGCTAATGCACCTAATTTTTCTCCTTTATCGATTTTATCATCTATTTCTTTTGCCTTAGCTAATGCACTTTCTTCACAAACAGTAATATATGCATTAATCTTTGGATCTAATTTTTTTATTCTATCAATATATGCTTTTGTTAATTCATAAGATGTGATCTCTTTTTTCAAAAGCATATCTTTTAATTCATGTATTGTTAAACTTGTTATATCCATTATTAACCTCCTATAACCTTTGGTATTTTAAACATGCCATCTTGTTGTTCTGGGGCATTCTTCAATAATTCTTCACGTTTAAATGAAGGCTTAACTTCATCTTCCCTAAATACATTGTATTCGCCTAATATAGAAGTTGTAAGTTCAACATTTGTAGTATCTACATCATTTAATTGATTTGCAAATTCTACTATGCTTGACATATCTTTTGCATATTTTTCTAATTCTTCTTCTGTAAAATATAAATTAGACAAGTCAGCTATATGCTTTAATTCATCCTTTGATATATTCATTTTATCACTACTCCAATCGGAATATAATATATCATATTTTAATATAAATATCAATAAAATATATAGTTTAAATATAAAATTTATAATAAAAGAATAAAGGTTAAAACATATTAACCTTTATTCTTTGCAAAATATCCATTTATATACTGCAATTGGAATTGTCAAGTGGTCGTAAAGAAAACTCTTAAATGGATAACGTCTGCGGAGAAATACATGCAATTTTTATATTAATTTTTGTATCACCTCAAAAAATTTGATGTGTCATAGAAATATCTATAACAATTTAAGTATACATTAATTAAATATGAAATTCAATATAAAAACAATTTTAAATTATATATTTAGCAATAAACTTATCTATATCATACTGTTTATCTAGTTTTTCACACAAATATATCTTTATAAACAACTTTAATTCTGCAAAAGATTTCTCTGATATATCAAATGAAAATACCTTTTTGGAATCTGAAACTAATATATATTTCAATGCATTTATAGCACTTTTTGATAAATATATTGAACCGGTATCGTTTTTTGCACAGTTTTCACATATTAATGCATTTTCTTTAATACTAAATGATGATACATCTTTTGTTTTACAATAAAAGCATTTATCAATAATTGGATTAAATCCTAATATTCTTAATAGTCTTATTTGAAACACTGTAACTAAAAACATATTATCCTTTGTATTTTGTGAATATAAATAAATAGTATTTAATAATAGTTGCATTAATTCAAAAGAATTCTGATTTTCGGTAGAAATATCCGATATTAACTTTGAAATATAAGTTAAAAAACATATTTTTTCAATATCTACTCTTATATTATAAAATGGTTCAATAATCTCTGCAGAATTTAACAAGTATACATCGCCAGTATTCTTGTAAAGTACTAAATCTAAAAAAACGAACAATTCTGTAATAGACATATTATTGCCATTTTTATTTTTAACACCTTTTACTAAAACAGATATTTTCCCTAAATCAGGTGTTAATACTGTTAATATTTTATCTGCATCTTTAGAATTTGCGTGGTTTATTACTATTCCCTTTGTTTTTGTTATTCCCAAATAAATCACCTAACTTTTCTTTATCAATAACATTATTTTCAGTAATATTTTTTAAATTATCATTTACATTTTTAAACTCTAAAAATGTAGAAATATCTCCTGTTTTTTTAAAAAAGTGCCATGCTAAATCCTTAATCATAAGACCACCAACCTATTCCGTAGTGTTAAAGAATTTTTTTAGATCATTTTCATTATCTCTCCATTTATCTTTAACTTTTACCCATACTCTTAGATTAACTTTCCTATTCATTAATTTTTCAATATCTTGTCTTGCATATGTGGATATTTTTTTTAACATTTCCCCATCTTTTCCTATTATTATTCCTTTATGGGATTCTCTTTCGCAATATGCTGTTGCTTCTATGTTATAAAACTTTTCTCCATCTAACTTAGTTTTAACTTTAAACTCTGTTACTTCAACAAAAATTCCATGTGGAATTTCATCTTGTAATAATTTTAATGCCTTTTCACGTATTATTTCTTCAGCAATTTCTTTTTCAGATTGATTTGTTATTTCTGAATCGTCATAAAACTTTGGCCCAACTGGTAATAATTTTTCTATTTCAACTAGTAATCCATCAATTCCATCATTTTTAATTGCAGATATTGGTACAATAGCAGAAAAATCATGTAATTTAGTAAAATTAGTTATGTATTGCAACAAAGTATCTCTTTTAACTTTATCTATTTTGTTTATAACCAATATACATGGCATATTTGAAGCTTTAACTTTTTCTAATATATACATATCGCCTTTACCAATTTCTTTACTATCTGCTTCAACAATAAATATTAATAAATCTATTCCTTCCATTGAATGATTTACATTTTTATTCATAAATGTGCCAAGTTTATTTTTAGGCTTATGTATTCCAGGTGTATCCGTAAATACTATTTGCATATTCTCTTTATTTAATATTCCTTTTATATTTGTTCTTGTTGTCTGTGGCTTCGATGTCATTATAGATATTTTTTCACCTATTAAAGCATTTAATAATGTTGACTTTCCTACATTAGGTCTTCCTATAATACTTACAAAACCAGATTTGAATTCTCCCATTTGTTTCTCCTTTTCAGTAATAATATACAACTAACAGCTGTAAATGTCAACATTTACAAGCTTTTTAATATATCTTTTATACGACAATAATTCTGTTTTAATGCACATAATTAAAATAGAATAAATGAATATCTCATTTATTCTATTTTAACGTAACAAGATTCAAATGAAGAATCTCCAGTTGGTAAAAATTCAACTGTTACATTCACACCATTTTTTCTTAATTCCGATGCAAACAAAAGAATTGCCTCTTCTCCATTGCCAGATATAAAAACATCATCGAAAAAAAATGTTTTTGAACTTTCGAAATTACTTACAAACTCTAATGCTCGTTTATTTTGCTTGAATTTCTCTTTTAATAATTCAGCAACCTGTTTTACACTATAACTTTTAATTATAAGTGTTTCAGTACATGAATTTCCGGAAATAGCAACATTGTGCTCTACCTTTAAATCATATTTTTCAGCTTGATTAAGAAAAAGTTCTATCAAAGCATTTCTTTCATTACATTTTGTTACATAACAAAATGTTTTTTTGCCTTGCTTAATTTCATCAATTAATTCATTAGCTTTGTCAAAATTTGCAAGATAGTTGCAAATTAAATCAATTTTTTGCTCATAGTTCAGAATATTACATATATATTATATCATTTTTAAATATTTTTGTAAACAAAATTATTAAAAGTAATATAATTAATCTCTTTATATTACTTTAATATTATATAAAAAAATAAAATGAATAACTTACATTATTCATTTTACTAAAACAATATATATATATAATCATGAAATTCCCATGATTAATTACTTTCAACTTTATTTTTATTCTTACTATTTTTATATTCTTCAATTACAATATTTTTATAATTTTCAAATACATCTTTATTATCTGTAAATAAACAATTGATATTATTATTTTTAAAATAATTATTTAATACTTTTTTCATATCCTTTTTAGCAGTAAAATATTTAGGATATGCTTTTTGTACTGCGTCAAACATTTTTGTATATGAAACTACAAACTTTTGTTGGGATTTATTTTTATCTATTATTTCTATATCCTTAAAATAGCTATCGTATTTTTTTTCTGATGTAATTTTATTCCATAAATATCCTGATTCGAATTTTTTTAGCACATAATCTTTATATGATTTTATAAACATATATGGATTATTTTCGCATTTAAAATATATTTTTAAATCATTTTTTAATTCTTCGGCTGAAGATATTTCTTCTTTATACACTAGTGGTAGCTGTTTATATAAGTCTTCATAAAAAATAATTTTTGAATTATTCTCCACTCCTACTTTAAATTTTTCCGGTGAATTATTTATTTCTTGCCATATTAAATCAATCTGTTCTATTCTCTCTTGTGACTTAACATAATCTTCATATTTCATATTTACACCCCTATTTATATAAACTACAAAACTATTATACATCTATATTATACCAAATTTTTATATTTAAATCAAGTGTTAACATAAGAATAAATATATTATGTAATAAGAAAGAAGAAAAAAATATAATTAGCAGAGAAAATTTCTCTATTGGTATTTTTTTTCTATCATTTTAGCTAATTCATTAGCTCTTTTGGATATATATTCTTTATCTTTTCCCTCTATCATAACACGTATTAAAGGTTCAGTACCTGACGGTCTAATTAACACTCTTCCATCATTCTCAAACTCATCTTCTAATTTTTTTATCTCTTTAGTAATTTCTATATCATCAATATACTCATGTTTTTTATCATTATCTATTTTTGCATTAACGACAACTTGCGGGAATATAGATATTATATTAGATAATTCTTTTAAAGATTTATTAGTAGTAACAAGAATATTTATAACTTGTAATGCAGTTATTATTCCATCACCTGTTGTATTGAAATCTTTAAATATTATATGACCAGATTGTTCACCACCAAAGTTATATCCTGAATTCATCATTTCTTCTAATACATATTTATCTCCAACTTTAGTTTTAACTGTTTTGATATTATTTTGATCAGCAAATATACTAACACCTAAATTACTCATTATAGTTACAACAATTGTATCTTTTAAAAGTGCATTTTTCTCTTTTAAATATTTAGCACATATTGCCATAATTTGATCACCATCAACTTCTTCTCCCTCATTATTTACAGCTAATAATCTATCTCCATCTCCATCAAAAGCAAAACCAACATCTAATTTTTTACTTTTAACTAATTCTTTTAAAGAGTCTATATGTGTTGATCCACAATTATCATTTATATTGATGCCATTTGGTTCATTATGTATTACAGTTACATCAAATCCGAAATGCTTAAATACATTTTCAGCGCACTTTGACGTTGCACCATTTGCACAATCTAATCCTATTTTCAAATTAGATTTAATATCTTTTACTGTTGAAACTATAAAATCTATATAATCTTGTATTGCATTTTCACAAAATTCATATGTACCAATTTTTTCATTAATTGTAGGTTGAGCTAATTTACATTCATATTCTATTTCATCTTCAATTTCTTTTTCAATTGTTTCTAATAATTTTGTACCTTTGTTATTAAATATCTTTATTCCATTAAATTCATAAGAATTATGTGATGCAGAAATAACTACACCAATATCAGCTTCATATTTTCTTGTTAAATATGCAACTGCTGGTGTTGGTATTATACCTAATAATTTAACATTTACTCCAACAGAATTAAATCCAGAAACCATAGCTGCTTCAAGCATATCTCCTGAAATACGAGTATCTTTACCAATTAAAACAGTTATATTATGATGTAACTCTTTATTTAAAACATAAGCTGTTGCTTTTGCAATATCAAAAGCAAGTTTTGGTGTTAATTCCTTATTAGCAACACCTCTTATACCATCTGTACCGAAAAGTTTTCCCATTATGTTGCCTCCTTATATTTTATTTCCTCTTAAATAATCTAATATATTCATTCTTTTTGAATTTGTTGCTTGAATTACTTTTATATTTAATATTCCTTCACTAGTTTGTATTTGTAACCCATTTTTAGCATCTGAAAAAACAAATTCTCCAACTTTCTTATCACTATTACTTTGTATAATAGATGTTTCCCAAACTTTATATGTCTTATTATCATATACAAAATATGCTCCAGGAGTTGGATTTAAAGCTCTTACTAAATTATGAATATATAATGCAGGGTTATTAAAATCTATTAAACCTAATGATTTTTCTATCATTGGTGCCATTGTATAATTATCTCCTTGTTTTACTGGAGAAATATTTTCAATATTTTTTAAAACATCAATTAATAATTTACCACCAATAATTTTTAATTTTTCATATAATATTCCATAAGTTTCATTATCTTCAATAGCTACTTCTTTTTGTAATATAATATCTCCAGTATCCATTCCTACATCCATTTTCATAATTGTTACACCCGTTGTTTTATCTCCATTTATTATTGACCATTGTATTGGTGCAGCACCTCTATATTTAGGCAATAGCGAAGCATGAATATTTAAGCATGCAATTTTAGGTAAACTTAATATTTCTTGTGGCAATATTTTACCATATGCAGCTGTAACAATAATATCTGGGTCTAATTCTTTTAATTTATTAAAGAATTCTATATTGTTTTTTATCTTTTCTGGTTGTAATATTTCAATATTATGTGCTAAAGCATATTGTTTTACTGGTGTTGGCTTTATTTTCAAATCTCTGCCACTTGGTTTATCTGGTTGAGATACAGCAAGTACAACATTATAACCATTATTATACATTTCTTCTAATGCACTTACTGAAAAATCTGGCGTCCCCATAAATATAATTTTATACATACATTACCTCCATAACTATTCAACTTTCTTATCTATATATAATATACCATCTAAATGATCTGTTTCATGACTTAATACAACTGCTAATACACCTTTTTCTTTTAATACCTGCTTTTCGCCATTTTCATCTAAATATTCAACAACTATATTTGTTGGTCTATTTACACTAAAAAACTCATTTGGGAAACTTAAACATCCCTCTTCACACATTTGACTACCTTCAGCTTCTACAACAATTGGATTAATTAATACGTATTTTTTATTTTCATATTCAATAACAATTAATCTTTTTAGTATACCAACTTGTACAGCTGCTAAACCAATTCCATCATTTACTTTTAAAGTATCAAACATATCTTCAATCAATAATTTTAGTTTATCCATATTTTCATTTGTTATAATTATATCTCTAGATTTTTTTCTTAATATATCATCTGGATATTTTCTAATATTCCTAATAGCCATTTTATCTCCTTTACTATATATTTCTTGTTGCATTTAATTCAACACTTATGTTAAAATTTTTATTATTATTTACTAGTACTTCCTTTAATGCTACCGCAATATCTGGTGAGTATTTACATTTAATAATAATCTTATACCTATATTGTTTTTCAATTCTAGATATAACAGCTTTAACAGGTTGATAGATAATCAATTCTTCTTTGTCTATAAATACACTTAACTTATTTGTTAAAACATTTAAAAACTTATTAGAGAATTGCTCAGCTAATATCTCATCTTTTGAAGTAATCAGTATTTGTATTATATCACAAAATGGTGGATAAATTAATAATTTCCTGTAATTTATTTCATTTTCATACATCTTTATATAATCATTATTAATAACTGATTCAAATACTTCATTACTGGGTTGATAAGTTTGTATCAATACTCTACCAGGTTTTTTATCTCTACCAGCTCTTCCAGCTACTTGTGTTAATAAACTATATGTTAATTCATTAACTCTATAATCTTGAAGATATAAAGTCATATCTCCATTTAGCACTCCTACCAATGTTACATTAGGAAAATCATGTCCTTTCGCAATCATTTGTGTACCAATAAGAATATCTATATTTTCATTTTTAAATTTATTTAATATTTTAATATGACCGTCCTTGCCTTGTACAGAATCATGATCAATACGAATTATTGAAGCTGTTGGAAATAATTTATTTAACTCTAATTCTATTTTTTGTGTACCTAAAACATTTGTTTTTAACATTTTGCCATGACATTGACTACATGAATTATCAAAATTTTTCGTGTAACCACAATAATGACATAATAATTTATTCTTATCATGATGATATGTTAATGTTACATCACAATTGGGGCATTTTTCTATATTACCACATTCTTGGCATACAATACCACTACCATAACCACGCTTATTTAAAAATATTATGCTTTGCTCTTTATTATCTATATTTCTTTGTATTTCATTTGCTAATTCTTTTGTTATTATCCTTGAAGAATCAACATATGATGAATGAATTAAATCAACTAATTTAATACTTAAGGGATGAACATCATTTATACGCTTTTTAAGCTCAAATAATGCTATTTTGTTAGTTTTAGCCATATAATATGATTGTATACTTGGAGTTGCTGAACCTAATAACAATAAACCTTTATTATGTTCAATAATTCTTCTTGCTACTTCAATTGTATCATATTTAGGATTGCTTTCAGATTTATATGAATTATCATGTTCCTCATCTATAACAATAATCCCAATATTCCTTAATGGAGCAAATATTGCACTTCTTGCACCAATTACAATTTGTATTTCCCCATTATTTATTCTTGCAAATTCATCTATTCTTTCACCATTAGATAATTTACTATGTAATATTGAAACTATATTCCCAAATCTGGATAAAAATCTATTAGCCATCTGTGGTGTTAAAGAAATTTCTGGAACAAGTATCATACAATTTTTATTCTGTTTCAATACATATTCAATAATTTGCATATATATTTCTGTTTTTCCACTACCAGTTACGCCATGCAATAATGCCTCTTGTTTTTTATTGCTATCTAATAATTTTTTTAATCCATCATAAACATTTTCTTGTTCAGATGTTAATACTAATTTACTATTTTTTTCACTACTATATTTTTTATATATATTTCTATCCTTTATTTCTTCTTTAATCTCAATAATATTATTTTCAATAAACCATTTCATAGTTGCAGATGTGGCATTAAAATATGAATAAATATCTGCAAGTAATACTATCTTCATATCAAATATAAAATGAAGTATTTCTTTCCTTTTTGCAGAACGTTTTGCTAATTCTAAATATTTAGATATATCTTGAATATTTTCATTTATTACGACATATTTATCTTTTTTACTACTACGAATTGTTTTATCTTTATTATTTACATCTGGAGGAAACATTACTTTTAATGAATCAGATAAATTACATATATATCTTTTAGACATCCATCTTGCTAGCTTTATATGGAATTCATCAATATATGGTTTTTCATCTACAACAGATAAAATTGGCTTTGCAAGTTTTGCATCAAAATCAACTTTATTTACTATATCTATTACAATACCAAATTCTTTTCTGTTACTTTTAGAAAATGGTACTACTACTCTTTTACCAATGCAAATATATTGTTCAAGGTCAACTGGAACAATATATGTAAAAATTCTATCTAATTGTTTTACTGATGTATTTAATATAACATTAACAAACATTTATCTTCCTTTCATCCATTCGTTATATTTTTCAATAATAATTTCTATTACTTCATCTATAGACATATCTGATGTATCTAAATATAAATCATAATTTTCTTTTTTACTTACGTCTATACCATACACATCCATATATCTTTTTGTCTCCATAACATTTCTTTTTATTACATTTTTTTTTGCTTGTTCTATATTATCCGTTTTTCTTTCAGATATCCTATCATTATCTCCGTATATTCTTTTTGCAGCTTCATCATCATTTATTGTTAAATATACTTTAAAACTACTCGGTATAAAATGCCATCCAGTTCTAGAGCTAATTATTAATTTATTTTCTTCTGTAGCAATTTTAACTAATATATCATCTACTTTATGATCAATATCCGGATTTGTTGCCATTAAATTATTAAATTCGATAATATCCATATTATGTTCATTTGCCAATTTTCTTATAATATCACCCATTACATAACATGTATAACCTAATTTTTTAGATAACATATTGCATATGGTACTTTTACCACTTCCAACGGTTCCTGCTATAGTTATTATTTCTTTCATTTTATACCTCCTGCATTATTGTATATATTGTATAATATATTAAGCATAATTTCAAGATAAAAGTAAAACAGAATTGATTTATTCAATTCTGTTTATATAATTGCATAGCAAAACTTTCGTCTTTTTCATTTTCAACTATATATATGGTATTTTGCATTTTATATGGTAATTCAAACATAGTTTTTACCTTTAATGTTTTACTAATATTTAGTGACCCTATTTCTTTTTTATCTGGTACTAACCAATATACATATTCGTTCTTTTGGGGTACATTTGTGCAAAAGCCAATTTCTACATATGAACATAATATAACATAATCATAATTTTTCATTAATAATTCTGTATATTCATTATGTTCAGTAACTTCAAGAACGTCTGCTTTTTTTAAAGATACACTTTTATTGGAAAATATATTATACACTGTACCAGTGTACTTCATATTGTCATAATCAAAATGGCCATACGATAATAATGCTTTTTGATCTTCGATTTCTTGTATCATTTTAATACTCCTAAATAGATTAAGAATACTTTCATAATCAATTTATACTGTATAATACTATCACAAATAAATCTACTAGTCAAATAAAAATAGCATACATATATTATATGTATACTATTCAAATATCTTTAAGATAATATTAAATTTTTATCGTGTTTATATGTAATTTTATCTGTTGCTAATTCGTCTGCTGCTGTGCTTACTTTTGAAGCATTTTCAGGTTTTACATATGTTTTTTCTGGTTCTTCAGTTATTTGTCTTGCTCTTTTGGCAATTACTGAAATTAAAGTATATCTGCTATCCACCTTTTTTAATAGATTAAATAAATTTTGTTTTACCATCATAATAATAATCTCCTATTCTTCTATATTTCTTCATTGTTTATTTCTTCTACAACTTCTTTATCTAATCTTCCAGCTATTGTTTCTGGTTGTATTGCAGATAAAACGATTTGATCTGAATCCATAAATATTACTGCTCTTGTTCGACGGCCTTGAGTTGCATCAATTAAATTACCTTTATCTCTTGATTCTTGTATCATTCTTTTTATTGGTGCTGATTCTGGACTTACCATTGCAATTACTCTATTGGCAAAAACAATATTACCAAATCCGATATTTATCAACTTCATAATATACCTCCTATTCAATATTTTGAATCTGTTCACGAATATTCTCTAATACTCCTTTATTATCTATAACTAATTGCGTTATTTCTAATTTATTTGTTTTAGAACCTATT
>JAQVRJ010000044.1 GCA_028701115.1 Clostridia bacterium | reverse complement strand
AAACATAGAAGAGTAATACTCTTCTATGTTGCTTTTTAAGTATATAAGTGATATAATGCATTCATGACTGAAAAGTTTTTATGTGAAGAAGAAGATAATGTTCATGATGTTAATGATATTGTGAGTTTAATTCTTAAATGTACAGATTCCATATTTTATGAATCGGATTTTTTTAATAAGTTAAATTATGATAAAGTTAACTTATTAAAAAAGATAATGTATGATGATATTGTAAAATGTTTATTAACATATGGACAACAGTATATTACTCCTTATTCTGTTAAGAAGGAGGTAACTTTGCAAGTATTATTTATAGTCTTTGATGATAATCATGAATATTTAAAAAGTTTAAATAAATTTAGAAATAAATCTATAGGAGAGATTTTAAACGAATACAGATTAGACGATGATTTTTTAAAACATGTATTATGCAATTATATTATAACAAAGCCAAAGATATTTACTAAGGTACAGTATTTGTGTATTCTTATGAAAGTATAGGCAAGTAATATAATAAATATTACTTGTTTTTTTATGCAATAGAAAATTTAATAATTTTTATAAAAAGTGCTTGACAAAAATATGCTATTGTTGTATTATTGTATAGTAATTAGCACTCGAACGTCCAAAGTGCTAAAAAAGGTGGATATAATGTTAAATGATAGAAAAAAGAAAATACTTCAAACTATTGTAGAAGATTATATAGCAAACTCTCAACCTGTAGGATCTAAAAGATTAGTTGAGAATTATGATTTAGGTGTAAGTCCAGCTACTATTAGAAATGAAATGGCAGAATTAGAAGAAATGGGTTATTTAGATAAGCCACATACTTCAGCTGGTAGAGTACCTTCGACATTAGGATATAGGGTATATGTAGATTCATTAATGAAAGTAGATAGTCTAAAAGATGAAGAAATTGTATATCTTAAACAAAGTATTGAAAAAGAAATTGTAGAAGTAAGTGAAATTGTAAAACATGTAAGTAAGGCTGTTTCAAATATAACTGATTATACAGTTTTTGCCACAGGGCCAAATGTTACTGATGCTGTAATACAAGATGTAAAATTAGTTTTATTAAATAAAAATATGCTATTAATAGTAGTAGTTACTAAAGAAGAGGCAGTAAAAGAAACAGTTATTCATTTAGAAAAAGATTTGGATGAGGATACAATAGAAAAGATTAATGAAATATTGCGTATTAAACTTGTTGGTGAATATATAAAAAATGTTCAAGTAAATGTTTTAAAGCATATTGGCAATGAGTTAAGTGCATATATGGATATACTAATTTCGATTTTAAATGAAATTATGAAAATTATTAAGACAAATGATATTTCTTTAGATGGTAGTAATAATATGTTTAAACATCCTGAATTCCAAAAATATAATTTAGCTAAAAATTTCATGGATGTTTTAGAAGCAAAACAATTAATAAAAGAAGTATTAAAAGTTGAAGATGATGATATAAACATATATATAGGTGATGAAAATCAATATTCTGAATTTAAAGATTTTTCATTAATAACATTTAATTGTCCAGAAAATTTAGGAGCAATTGGAATTATTGGGCCTACAAGAATGGATTATGCAAAGGTGTTATCCGTTATTAAGTATATAAAAGGTATAATAAATAGTAAATATAGAAAGGATGGATATCTAGATGGATGAAAAGAAGAATAATGATGAAGAAATAAAAATACATGATAATGAATGTGAATGCGGTTGTAACCATGAACATGAAGAAGAAATATCTGATTCTGATATTGAAATAGCGATGCTTCAGAATGAAATGCAAGCAAAAGAACAAGAAATAAAAGATAATATAGATAGTTTACAAAGAATTATGGCGGAATTTGATAATTATAAAAAGCGTACATTAAAAGAAAAGGAAACAATTTATTCAGATATTAAATCTGAAATAATGACAGATTTTCTTGATGTTATAGACAATTTTGATAAAGCTTTAGAAAATTCAGATGCAAAAAACATTAAAGAAGGTATAGAATTAATTAATAAAAAATTAATTGATATATTAGGTAAATATGATGTAAAAGAAATAGATGCTTTAAATAAAAAATTTGATCCCCAATTACATGAATCAGTACAACATGTTGATGATAGTAATTATGGAGAAAAAGAAGTTATTGAAGTCTTTAGAAAAGGTTATACACTTAATGATAAGGTTATAAGGTATGCTATGGTTAAAGTAGCCAATTAATGGATATAATAAAGTATAAACTTTATTAATATATATATATTTTTTTAAAGTACAAAGTTATAAATATAATTTGTAAGATTTTTTAGGAGGAATTTAAATGGGAAAGGTTATAGGAATTGATTTAGGAACAACAAATTCATGTGTGTCAGTTATGGAAGGAGGCGAACCTGTTGTAATACCTAATGCAGAAGGTAATAGAACAACATCATCTGTAGTAGCATTCTCTAAGAATGATGAAAGATTAGTTGGACAAATAGCTAAAAGACAAGCTGTTACAAATCCACATAGAACAATTATTTCAATCAAAAGAGATATGGGAACAGATAGAAAAATAACAATAGATGATAAAACATATACACCACAAGAAATATCTGCAATGATATTACAAAAATTAAAAGGTGATGCAGAAAATTATTTAGGTCAACCAGTGACACAAGCTGTTATCACTGTACCTGCATATTTTAGCGATTCTCAAAGACAAGCAACAAAAGATGCTGGAAGAATAGCTGGATTAGAAGTTTTAAGAATTATAAACGAACCAACAGCTGCAGCATTAGCTTATGGTTTGGATAAAGGTGAAGAGCAAAAAATAATGGTATATGATTTAGGTGGAGGAACATTCGATGTTTCAATACTTGATATAGGTGATGGAGTATTTGAAGTTTTAGCTACCAATGGTAACAATAGATTGGGTGGAGATGACTTTGATGATAGAATTATTAAATACTTAGTAGAAGAATTCAAGAAAGATCAAGGTATTGATTTATCTACAGATTTAAGTGCTATGCAAAGACTTAAAGAAGCTGCTGAAAAAGCTAAAATAGAATTATCTGGAGTAAACCAAACTAATATTAATTTACCATTCATTACTGCAGATGCTAATGGTCCAAAACATATGGATATTACATTAACAAAAGCAAAATTTGAAGATTTAATTAGAGATTTAGTTGAATCAACAATTGAACCTGTTAAAAAAGCATTAGCAGATGCAAAATTAACAGAAAATGATATAGATAAAATATTATTAGTTGGTGGATCAACAAGAGTACCAATGGTTCAAGAAGCTGTTAGAAAAATAGTTAATAAAGAACCATATAAAGGTATTAATCCTGATGAATGTGTTGCAATTGGTGCAGCTATTCAAGGTGGTGTATTATCTGGTGATGTTAAAGATTTAGTATTGTTAGATGTAACTCCATTATCTTTAGGTATTGAAACATTTGGCGGAGTATTTACAAAATTAATTGAAAGAAATACAACAATACCAACAAAGAAATCACAAACATTCTCAACAGCTGCAGATGGACAAACATCAGTAGATATTCACGTATTACAAGGTGAAAGAGAAATGGCACAATTTAATAAAACATTAGGTAGATTTCAATTATCTGGCATTCCAGCAGCTCCAAGAGGTGTGCCTCAAATTGAAGTAGCATTTGATATAGATGCTAATGGTATTGTGCATGTAAGTGCTAAAGACATGGCTACAAGTAATGAGCAAAAAATAGATATTACTGCAAGTTCAAATTTAACTGAAGAACAAATTAAAGATGCTGTAAAAGAAGCTGAAACTCATGCAGAAGAAGATAAGAAGAAAAAAGAAGAAATTGAAATTAGAAATAATGCAGATAGTATGGTATACAATACTGAGAAATCATTAAAAGAAATTGGAGATAAAATTAGTGCAGAAGAAAAAGCTAAAATCGAAACTGAATTAGAAAATGTTAGAAAAGCATTAGCTGGTACAGATCTTGAAGCTATAAAGACTGCAAATGAAAATTTAACTCAAGAGTTTTATAAATTGTCTGAAAAGTTATATTCACAAGCTCAACAAGCTACAAATAATAAACAAGCTACAGGAAATACAACAGAAGAAACATCATCAACAGGTGATGAAAAAGTTTATGATGCTGAATATAAAGTTGAAGAAGATAAGAAAGATGATACAACAGGTAATAAATAATTTTAATTAATTTCATATATTAGTAATATTTTTAGGCACGGTTTAAAATCGTGCCTAAAATTTAATAATATATTTTTGAATATATTTAGGAGGAAAAATGTCTAGTAAAAGAGATTATTATGAAGTCCTTGGTGTAGAAAAAACTGCTACTGATGACGAAATAAAAAAGGCATATAGAAAAAAAGCGAAAGAGTTTCATCCAGATGCCAATCTAAATGATAAAGTTTCTGCTGAAGCAAAATTTAAAGAAGTAAATGAGGCATATGAAACTTTAAGTGATAAACAAAAAAGAGGTATGTATGATCAGTTTGGTCACGATGCTGCCAATGGATATACTGGTGGAGCAGGATTTGGTGGATTTAATGGAACTGGTTTCAATGGTATGGATATGGACTTTGATATGGGAGATATATTTAGTTCATTCTTTGGTGGTGGATTTGCTAATGAAGGTCCAAGGAGACGTGGACCTGCAAGAGGCAGAGATATAAAAGTAGCGATAGAAATAACATTTGAAGAAGCTGTATTTGGTACTAAAAAGGAAATAACAATATCTAGAGAAGAAACATGTAGTACATGTAATGGAACTGGTGCAAAAGTAGGAACTCAACCAAAGACTTGTCCAACTTGTGGAGGAACGGGTCAAGTTCGTTATGCTCAAAATACCATATTAGGCCAAATAATGACGACAAGAACTTGTACAAAATGTGGTGGAGAAGGGAAAATTATAGATAATCCTTGTCAAGATTGTAAAGGTAAATCCACAGTAAAAAAACAAAGAAAGATTACTATATCTATACCTCAAGGAATAGATAATAATCAAACTATATCTATAAAAAGTGAGGGTAATTCTGCACCGAAAGGTGGTATAAAAGGAGATTTATATATTACAGTTTTTGTAAAACCTCATGCAACATTTAAACGTAAAGGTGATGACATATATGCTGATGTTAAAGTTCCATTTACTATTATGACTTTAGGTGGAGAAATAAATATTACAACATTAACAGGTGAAATTAAACAAAAGATTTCTGAGGGAACACCAACTGGAACTGTTGTATGCATAAAAAATCAAGGCGTAAAAAATATAAATGGATATAGACAAGGTGATATGTATATTACATTAATTGTTGATATACCAACTAATTTGAATGCACAACAAAAAGAATTATTACAACAATTAAATGATACTTTTGGTATAAAAAATAATAAAAAGAAAGGATTGTTTAATTAGTGGAAAAGTTTTTTATTAATACTAGTCAAATAATAAATAATAACATTATAATTAAGAATGAAGATGCTAAACATATTGCAAAAGTTTTAAGAAAAAAAGTCAATGATGAAATATATGTTACTGATGAAGAAAAAAATACATATTTATGCAAAATTATTTTATTTAAAGACCATGATGTTGTTTGTGAAATATCTGGAAAATTAAATATTAATACAGAAAGTAATATTGACATAACATTATTTCAATGTATTGCAAAATATGATAAAATGGATTATATATTTCAAAAAGCAACTGAAATAGGTGTAAAGCAAATTTATCCTGTTGTATCTAATAGAGTTGTTGTAAAACTTGATGATAAAACAATGACTAAAAAGGTTGACAGATGGAATAAAATTGTATATGAGGCATCAAAACAATCCCAAAGAACAATTATTCCTAATGTCGAAAATATAATATTTTTAAAAGATATTTGCAATTTATGTACAAATTATGATATTATATTATTGGCTTATGAACAAGATAATACAAATTTAAAAGAAATATTAAAAAAATGTAAGAAAAATGAATTTAAAAATATTGGAATAATTATTGGCCCAGAAGGTGGATTTGATATTTCTGAGGTTGAATTACTGAAATGTGATAAAATAGTTCCAGTATCTTTAGGTAAAAGAATATTAAGAACAGAAACAGCTTCTCTTGCATTATTAAGTAATATATTTTATGAGCTAGAAGATATTTAGGAGGACAGTATGGGCTTATCAATCAGCAAAAGAAATGAAATGATAGTTACAAATATAGTAATATTAGTTATAATTGAATTATTTTTAGGATTTGTATTCTTTGAATGGAATCAAAGCTTAAATATTAAAATGAATTGTTATATATCTGGAGGAATAATTTCAATAGTATCAATAATATTATTAGCATTAGGTATAGGAAATAAAAATAAATTTATATTAGCATATGGAATTGAATTATTAATATTAGCTGTTATTACATTTTTAGCTTATTATATTTTAACATCAATAATTCCAATATTTGTGATTGGATCTGTATCATTATATGTTATTTTACCATTTGTATTATTTGGATTATACTATATTTTAAAATGTATATGGTTATATTTGAAAGCATAGGTGAATAAATGAAAAGTATGACTGGTTATGGAAAATATGAATCAACATTTGAAGGCAGAAAGTATTTTGTAGAAATAAAGTCTGTTAATTCAAAATATTTAGATTTTAATATTAAAATACCGAGGAGTATAAGTACATTTGAAGAAGATATAAAGCAACTAATAGCCAAAAAAGTAAGTCGTGGCAAAATAGAAGTAAATGTTAGAATAGATAATTATAGCGAAGTGGGAAAAGATATAAAATTTGATGATATATTATTAAATCAATTATTAACTGGTTTTAATGATTTAGCTCTTAAATATAATATAGAAAATAATATTAAGATGTCAGATATTATAAATATTGATGGTATAGTTCATTTTGAACAAGACTTGCAAAACATCGAATATATAAAAGAAGAATTATTATTTACTGTAAATGAAGCTATAAATAAATATATTGAAATGAAAACCATTGAAGGAAATAAAATTAAAGAAGATATTCTTTTAAAACTTAGTATATTAAAGAATAATATTGATAATATTGCCCAATTATCATATAATATTATTGATGAGTATAAAGCAAAAATAGAGAAACGATTAAATGAATATATTATATCGTCAGATATAGATAAAAATAGAATACTTACAGAAATAATATTATTTGCAGATAAGATGACTATTGATGAAGAAATAATTAGGTTTAATTCACATATTATGCAATTTAATAACGGATTAAATACTGATGCATCAATAGGTAAAAAATTAGATTTCATATTACAAGAAATGAATAGAGAGACAAATACAATAGGTTCTAAAACAAATAAATTAGAAATAACGCAATTAGTTATAGATAATAAAGGAGTATTAGAGAATATTCGTGAACAGATTCAAAATATTGAATAGGAGGTATATTATGAAGTTGATAAATAT
>JAQVRJ010000043.1 GCA_028701115.1 Clostridia bacterium | reverse complement strand
TCTACATTATATTCAATACTACCATTCTCAATTTGTGCATTTATATCTGCTGTATCAGTATTTATAATATCTACTTTTTCATTTAATACTTCCAATATTCTTTTTGAAGATATTGTTGCTCTTGAGAAATTAACAAATAACATAGATAGCATAATAACTGAATATACAACCATCATAATATACATTACAAATGAGCTTAACTGTCCAATTTCCATTGTTCCACCTTCAATTAAAGTTGAACCAATCCATAATACAATTGCTACTGTTGTTTCAAGTATAATTATTATAATAGGCATTAATACCATAAGCCAATTATATGTTATAATATTTATATCTTTTAATTCTCTATTTGCTACATCAAATCTTTGAGCCTGTTGTTCTTCCCTAACAAATGTTTTTACAACTTTTATTCCTATAATATTTTCTCTAATAACTTTATTTACTCCATCAATTTTTTTCTGTAATTTTTCAAAATACGGAATAGCTTTTTTTATTACTATAACTATTAGAGTTAATATTAATGGTATTAAAAATATTAGTATTAAAGATAATTGTTTACTCATTGCTAAAGCCATTATTAATCCACCTATAAACATTATTGGTGATCTAACAGCCATTCTTAATAACATTTGTACTATGCCAGATACAACTTCTATATCATTTGTTGCTCTTGTTATTAAAGATGAGGTTGTAAACTTATTTATATTAGCAAATGAAAATTCTTGTATCTTACTCATTACACCTTTCCTTAAATTTGCTGCAAAACCATACGATGCTTTAGATGAAAAATACATAGCCCCAAATCCTGCAAACATTCCAAACAAAGCAAAAATTATCATAATTATTCCGCACTGAATAATATATGAAACATCATTATTAGCTATACCAACATCAATTATTTCACTTAAAAAATATGGTTGTACCAATGAAGCTAATGCATCAATTACCATTAAGACTGGTGCTAATACTATTGGTATCCATATTCCTTTTAAATATTTTTTATATTCTTTCAAAATAGCCTCCTCGTTATTGTTTTATTATATAGCATAAATACTAATTTTGCAATAAAGAAATATATATGGTATAATAATTACGGAGGCAACAAAAATGGAAATAATAAACCCGCAATTTACAATTAGTGCAACAAAGAAAAGTCAATATCCAAATAATAACTTACCTGAAATCGTTCTAATAGGAAAATCTAATATAGGAAAATCAAGTTTCATTAACTGTATTACTAATAGAAATAAACTTGCTAAAACTAGTTCTACACCTGGTAAAACAAGATTAATAAATTTTTATAATATTGATGAAAAATTTTTCTTAGTTGATTTACCTGGTTATGGATATAATGAAATGTCAAAAAGTCAAGAAAGTATATCTGCAGAATATACAAATGAATATCTTCAAGAAAGTAAAAATATTGCCCTTATTTTATTTTTAGTAGATATTAGGCATTCACCCACTAAATTAGATATACAAATGTTCAACTGGCTATTACATAATCATAAAGACTTCATAATAATAGCAAATAAAGCAGATAAAATAGCCAAAACTAAAGCTAATGAATATATACAAAATATTATTAATGAATTAAAAATAGTAGAATTAGGATTACAAAATACAATTAATATACTACCTTTTTCAACCGTTAACAAAGTTGGTAAACAAGAAGTTCTAGATATAATTGAAGAATTAATTAAATAAATATTAAAAAATAATCTACACATACACTATATAGATTATTTTTTATTGTACATAATTATTAAAATTGATGAAATAATAAAATATATTTAACATTAATTGATTCATATGATTATTTATACATCATATACTAATCTAAGTACTCCATATATATAAATTCTGTTTCATTACCATTAAAGTCCAAAATCATCTCAGTTTTTTGTACTTTAAATCCAGCTTTTATATAACATTTAATAGCTCGAATATTCCAAGATCTAACCATAAGCATAATTTTATTATTAATATACCTAGATTTCACCTCTTTTATTGCACAATGCATAATTTCAGCACCCAATCCTTTACCACAATAAATAGGCTTTAATCCTATACCAATATAAATATTTTCATTTTCCTTTTTCTTCATACTAACATAAGCTATTAATTCACCACTTTCTTTATCAAAAAAACATAAATGATTTTTACTTATTTCTGTATTTACTAACTCAGGATTTTTACTTTTCATTTCTTTAAATGATACAGTATTATAAACTTTATACTCACCTTCATAATGCCAGTTAGATATTTCCTCCGCGATTGAATCATTCATCTCTTTAATTACATAATTCACTTTTGCCTCCTAACACATATCTCTATACAAATCAGATTTTATAACTTTTATCTCAATTATATAATATAAATAATTATATTATAATATAATTATAAATTCAACAATTGGAACATATTTAAATAATGGCTAAAACAACTTGACTTTATTATCAAAAATATGTTAATATATATATCGTTCAATACAATATGGTGGATATAGCTCAGCTGGTTAGAGCGCTGGTTTGTGGCACCAGAGGTCGTGGGTTCGAAACCCACTTTCCACCCCATATTGGGGTGTAGCCAAGTGGTAAGGCACCAGATTTTGATTCTGGCATTTCGAAGGTTCGAATCCTTCCACCCCAGCCATAATTAAACAAAAAGATTTATACAAATATGTATAAATCTTTTTATTAAATCTTTTAATATAACATGCTATATATCTTATACTCCCTCATAATTTTTTGCCAATATGCTGTAGTTTCTTTAAATGGCAAATTATAATAACTTTGTTCATCAGTTACTTTCTCCTCTTTAATCCAACTATCTAAATTTCCTTGTCCAGCATTATATGCTATCAATGCTAATCTATTATCTTCATATTTGTTATACAGCATACTAAAATACTTTACACCAATTTGTATGTTTATTTCTGGTATATATAACATATCTATTTCAAAATTATCTATATGTAATATATTTCCTACTTCAACTGCTGTATTATCCATTATTTGCATTAATCCTTTTGCACTAGATGATGATAAAGCTTTTTCATTAAAATTACTTTCCACCTTTATTATAGCGCATATTAAATATTTATCTATATTATATTCTTTTGCCACTTTTTCGATTATATTATTATATTTAATAGGATATATAATACCCTTTATAACATATTCATTAATTGCAAATACAACAACAACAATCACCAATGCAATAATTATCATTCGTATAAATTTCATTTATATGTATCTCTCCTTATTTAGCTTCAAACCAATTTTTTCCTTGCTCAACTTCAACATTTAAAGGAATTTTCAAACTAACAGCTTCTTCCATACCTTCTTTTAAAATAATCTTTACCTTCTCAACTTCTTCCTCATAAGTTTCGATAATTAATTCATCATGTATTTGAAGTACTAATTTAGATTTTAACGATTCTTCTTTCAATTTATTATAAATGTTTATCATGGCTATTTTAATTATATCTGCCGCTGTACCTTGTATAGCAGTATTCATAGCTACTCTCTCTCCAAATTGTCTTTGAATATAATTTGAAGAATTAATTTCTGGTATATATCTTCTATGTCCAAACATTGTATCAACATATTCGTTTTCTTTTGCAAATGTTATTATATCTGACATATATTCTTTTATCCCTTTGTATGTATCAAAATATTTATCAATATAAATCTTAGCTTCTTTTACACCTTTACCAATATTTTTTGCTAGACCATAATCACTAATTCCATATACAATTCCAAAATTAACTGCTTTAGCTGACTGTCTATCTGCTGGTTTTACTTCATCCTTTTTTAAATCAAAAACTTGCATTGCTGTTAAAGTATGTATATCTACATTATCTTTAAACGCTTGTAACATTACTTCATCATTTGCTATATGTGAAAGAACTCTTAATTCAATTTGTGAATAATCTGCATCAAGTAATACGCAATTATCTTTTGAGACAAACAATTTTCTTAAATTCTTTCCATATTCTGTTCTTACAGGGATATTTTGCAAATTAGGTTCTATTGAACTTAATCTTCCTGTTGCAGTTGAAGTTTGTAATAACTTTGTATGTATACGATTATTTAATATGTATGGCCTTATTCCATCAATATATGTTGTTTTAAGTTTTACATATTTTCTATACTCTAATAATTTTGGAATAATTGGATGTGCATTTTCTAAACTTTCTAAAACATCTACATCTGTTGAATATCCTGTCTTATTCTTTTTAATTACTTGTAATTTTAACTTTTCAAATAATATTTCCCCTAATTGTTTGGGTGAAGAAATATTAAATTCTTCTCCCGCTGACTCATATATATCCTTTTGTAATTGTATTACTTTTTCATCTACATCTTTTCCTAATTCATCTAATACTGATTCATCTACTTGAATTCCAACAACTTCCATATTGCCTAATACTGGAACTAATCTCATTTCAATATTATTAAATAATTCCAATTGTTTAGTATCTTGTAATTTGTTTTTTAATTCAATATATGATAAATATATTCCTTTTGCTATTTCTCTTCTATTATCTACCTTATTTGTAGCTTCTTGATTAAATCCTAAATCAAAGGATATTTGTTCACTATTTAATATATTTTCTTCTTTTTTTAAAACGATACTTGAATATTGTCTAATCATATCTTTTAAATTAAACTTTGTTTTTGTTGATTCTATAAGATAATCTGCAATTAAAATATCAAAGAAAACATCTTCAAAATATATATCTATACCATATAAGAATATGTAATCCCTCTTTGTATCATACCCTATTTTATGTATATCCTTATTCTCAAAAATATCCTTAAAATACTTTTTAAATTTATCTAATGTCATATATTCTTTGTTCAGGCTATATGTGACATTATCTAAATATATGATAAATTCATTAATACCTTCAAAAGTATATCTATCATTATCTGAAAAATAATACACAAATTCTTTTTTATCTTTTATTAAACTTATTAATTCGTCTAATTTCTTATCTTCATATATTTCAACAATATTCCCTAAATCAATTTCATTTGTAGTTTCTTCTATTTCTCCTAATTCAAATTTTCCAATATATGTTCTTAATTCTAATCTTTTTAACAGTTCGTATAGCTCTGCATCATTATAATTTTTTTGTATTAAATCTTTTTTTGTATATTCAATTGGCACATTTATCATAATTGTACCTAACTCTTTACTCAATATTGCAAGTGGCCTATTATTTCTAATATTTTCTAATTGTTTTCCTTTTATTTCTTTTTGTTCAGGATTATTTTCAATAAAACTATATATCTCATCAACACTATTATATTTTTGTATTAAAGATAATGCTGTTTTTTCACCTATTCCAGGAACTCCAGGAATATTATCTGATGGATCACCCATTAAAGCTTTGACTTGTATCAGTTGTATTGGTTCAATTCCGTATTTCTCTTTAATGACTTCAGAAGTAATAATTTCCATAGTTGTTTGCCCTCTAACTGTATGTGGTAATAATATATTTATATTATCTTCAACCAATTGAAAACTATCTCTATCCCCTGTTAATATTTTTACATCTAGCTCATCTTTCATTTGTTTAGCAATAGTGCCAACTATATCATCAGCTTCATAACCTTCTTTTTCTATAATAAAAATATTCATTAATCTTAATATTTCTTTCATATATGACATTTGCATTTCTAATTCATATGGCATACCTTTCCTATTAGCTTTATACTCTGCATATTGCTTATGTCTAAATGTTGGCGCTTTTAAATCAAATGATGCACAAATATATTTAGGTTTTTGTTCTTTTAAGACTTTTTGCATAATACCTAAAAAACCATATATAGCATTTGTATATATTCCATCTTTAGTACGTAACAAATTACTTCCAGATACTCCATAAAAGCCTCTATTTAATATACTATTTCCATCAATGATTAAAAGTTTATCCATATTATCTCCTTAAATTTTCTTTTTTAAATATCTTTCTTGTTCACTATATATACAACCACAATACTTTTGCATATATAATCCTAATTCTCTCGCAGTTATTTGCCCTTCCTTAAAACCTTCTCTAAAATCTATATATACAAATTCTAAACCATATTCTTTTGCTATATCTTGACCAATCTTCTTTAATAATTCATGATTCTGGTAAGGACTAATTAACAAAGTAGTAGTAAATGAAGTAAATCCATTTTTCTTTGCATACTCAGCAGTTTTTCTTAAACGTGCAGTATAACAATATTCACATCTTTCACTTTCTTTATTTACAACATTTCTTAAATATTCAACTAATCCATAAACATCTAAAACATTAACATGTACATCCGTATCTTTATATAAATTAATTAATGTATCTCTTCGCATTACATATTCTATATATGGATGAATATTTATGTTATACCATAACAATTCAAATTCATATCCTAATTCTTTTAATTTTTTTACACAATAAATGCTACATGGTCCACAGCATGTATGCATTAATAATTTATTCATTATATTTCTCTCCTAAATGTTCATATGCTAATTTTGTAACTATCCTTCCTCTAGGGGTTCTATTTAAAAAGCCTATTTGCATTAAATATGGTTCATATACATCTTCTATAGTGCAAATTTCTTCATTTATACTTGCCGCTAACGTTTCTACACCAACAGGGCCACCATTATATCTATGAATAATATTTTTCAACATTACTCTATCAATTTCATCTAATCCTAACTTATCTATTTCTAATTTATCTAATGCCAATTTAGCAATACTTATATCTATAACCCCATTACCTTTTACTTGCGCATAATCTCTTATTCTTTTTAATAATCTATTTGCAATTCTTGGAGTTCCTCTTGAACGACTTGCAATTTCATTTGCACCAGTATCATCAATACCTATATTTAATATATGTGCTGATCTTTCAACAATCTTTTCCAATTCTTCATTATTGTATAACTCTAATCTATGAACTACACCAAATCTATCTCGTAAAGGTGATGTTAAGCTACCAGCTCTTGTTGTTGCACCAACTAAAGTAAATTTAGGCAAATCTATTCTAATTGACCTTGCGCTTGGACCTTTTCCAATAATTATATCAAAAGCAAAATCCTCCATAGCAGGATATAATACTTCTTCAACAGTTTTATTTAATCTATGTATTTCATCAATAAATAAAATATCTCCATCAGATAAATTAGTAAGCAATGCCGCTACATCCCCTGCTTTTTCAATTGCTGGACCAGATGTTATTCTAATATTACTTCCCATTTCATTAGCTATAATACTAGCTAATGTAGTTTTACCTAATCCTGGAGGGCCATAAAGCAAAACATGATCTAATGATTCATTTCTTTGCTTTGCAGCATCTATAAATACTTTTAAATTCTCTTTTACTTTTTCTTGTCCAATATATTCGCTAAAATCTCTTGGTCTTAATGTAAATTCAGAATCTGTATCTGCTTCTTCTAACCCAGGACATATTATTCTTTCTTCATCCATTCTCTTCACCTTTCCTTATGCATATATATTATATATTCGAATGAATAAAAATACAACATTTTGT
>JAQVRJ010000042.1:2423-7599 GCA_028701115.1 Clostridia bacterium | reverse complement strand
AAAAATATTATGAATAAATAATTTAATAAATTAAAGGGGGAATTAATATGAAAAAAATAATTATTATTGTTGTAAGTTTGTTATTAATTTTTGTATGTATATTTGCTTTATCAGGATTTATACAAATAAAACAAGCTGAAGCTACTGTTACTGGTATGTTTGATGCATTAAAACATGGTGATACTGAAAAAACAGCAAAATATATCAACCTAGATGATTTGAAAAATCCAACACTTGAAAGTGATTCATTAAGTAACGATACAGATTTATTAATAAAAAATGCTTTCAATAATCTCGACTATAAAATTATAACTTCTGAATTGAAAGATTCAACTACTGTTATTGTAAAAACAGAAATTACAAATATTAATATGTCAACAGTTAGAACAGAATTTTTCAAAGAAGTAATGGAATATGCATTTACAGCGATGTTTTATGACCCGCAACCTACTGAACAAGAAAATAAAGCCAAAATGGAAGAATTTCTTGTTACAACTCTTACAAGACCAGACATACCAACTGTAACTAACACAATTAATATAACTGTTAGCAAAACAAAAGACAATAGTTGGAAAATACAAGTTGATAATGCTTTCTTAGAAACAATTTTAGGTGATTTGTTAAGATTAACAAGTGAAAAAGAAAACAACGAACCTGAAATTACCGAACCAGAAATTACTGAACCTGAAATTGAAGAAGAAGATACTGTAAATTATAAATAAACTTTTCAATTAACTCTATTATTAAAATTATAAAAATTAAATACTATTAATATTTATATTAATAGTATTTTTTATTTACATTTTATAAAATGAAGTATATAATATTGTTATTGTTAAGGAGGTATATTTATGGCAAAATTAAGAGATCCTATAAATTCAATAACACATATAGTAGGTGCAGGCTTATCTGTTGTTGGATTAATATTTTTAGTAATATTATCTGTAATGTATGGAACTACAATAAACATTGTTAGTTGCACAATATTTGGTGTAAGCTTAATTCTATTATATACGTTTAGCGCTTTATATCACGGAGTTAATGTAAGTGAAAAGGTTACCAATACATTAAGAAAATTTGATCACATTATGATATTTATCCTTATAGCAGGAACATATACTCCAATTGCATTAGGTCCTTTGATAGGTCCTTGGGGTTGGTCAATATTTGGTATAACATGGGGAATTGCAATTATAGGAACAATAATTAATGCAATAACATTAAAAGCACCTAGATGGTTATCTACTTCACTATATGTTTTAATGGGGTGGATATGCTTGGTTGCAATTGTTCCAATGATACAAACATTTAGTATCCCAGCATTATTATTACTATTATTAGGTGGTATATCTTATACGGTAGGAGCAGTTATTTATGGAAAGAAAAAACCTAATTTCAAAAAATTAGGTTTCCATGAAATATTTCATATATTCGTTATATTAGGAAGCATATGTCATTATATATTTGTTATTGTATATTGCATATAACTAAAAAAGAATCATGTATACACATGATTCTTTTTTAATCCGCAATATATGTAGGAGACTTACAATATACTGTAGATGATTTTCTTTTTGCAGCTTCTACTACTTCGAAATACTGCTCCATAAATGCTTCATTAGAAACATTTTCTTTTTGAATTTTTAAGAATTCACTTAATACTGCTGTTTTGCTGTCTCTATCGATCTTAGAAATTCGATAAAGTGTGATTAAGAAAGCTTCGTTATGTGATACGTAATTAGCTAACGCTACTATATCACTAGTGCCAACCTTTAACAATGCATGCTTGCCATTGGATAAGTTACCTGTCTCCTTAATAAGAACTGGCTTTTTCTTTGTACCATTGCTATTTGCAACAATAACAGCAAAGCCTGATTTGCCTGTGCTTCCGCCTTCTTCCCAAAGAGCAACATCGTTTTCAGTTGTCACATAGATTGGTATTTCTGTACCCTTTCTGCTCATAAAATTCACCATGCAAATTTACAACAATGATTTTGTTAAAAAAAATTTACAATATTATTATACCACAAATTATATTTAAAAACAAATAAAAATAATATTTATTCTACAATTTCTAAAGTTGGTTTAACAATATAATTATCAAAAGTCCACGCATTTCCTATATACATTGAAAATGCCTTTATTTCCGTACTATAATTACCCTCCATACAATATATGCCTTCTGAAACATAGCCAGATTCAGAATTATTTAATGATGCTAATTGCATATTTAACAATATTGCAGAATCCGGATTTAATATTCCTCCAGTTGCATTTCTTAATTCAAAATTAAATGGTGAACTTTCTGGTTTAACTTTTGTTCCTGTTATTTCTTTAAGAGTCATTTTTACATTTGTATTGGGACCAATAACTGGTGTATTATCCCAAATATACTGTTTTAAAGCATCATAATTAGTTAAACACATATATGTCTCATCTTCTAAAAATGCAATATATGTATTAGCTGAAGTAGTACCATTTATTTTTATTGAATAATCTGATAAAACTTCAACAGTAAATCCTGGTGTTGAAGTACCAATCCATATAGCTTGTCCAACTGTTATATTTAAACTATTTTCCTTAATTTCTGATCCATTATCTATTTCTTCTGTTTCATTTATATAATCAGATAATAGTATTATATCATTAGTGCTTGTAGTAATACTTACAATTTCACCTTCTGTATAATTAATTGCTCCATATTTTTGTAATATGGGAACAAGCATATCCTTACTAAACTTCTGATTATTATTCACAAGATTTGCTTTAAAATTTTCTATTTCTAACGCTAAGTTATTTTTCTTTTCTGCAAGATTCATTTTTTGTATTGCATCTTGAGCTTCTATAATAACAGCGTCTTCTCCAATATTAGATGTAATTACTATTGTAGCAATAATTGCCATAATAATAACAGATAAAATAAGAACTATTAAAGATATTCCACTTGTATTTCTAACTTTAGACATATACTTTTCCCCCATCTTATATCTTGAATTCATCTGGCTTATGCGTATTTATATTAAATTCATATAATATTGCATTTACTATTCTTTCACAAGCATTTCCATCTCCATATGGATTTTTAGATTTACTCATTCTTTCATATTCATTTCTATCATTTAACAATTCATTTGCTAGTTTAATAATATTTTCTCTATCTGTTCCAGCTAATTTTAATGTTCCTGTTTTAATTGCTTCTGGTCTTTCTGTTTCACTTCTTAATACTAATACTGGTTTGCCAACAGAAGGAGCTTCTTCTTGTACTCCACCAGAATCAGACATAACCATATATGATCTATCCATAACATTTTGAAATGTCATAGCATCTAAAGGATCTATTAAATGTACTTTAGAATTATTCCCCAATATTTTCCTTACAGTATCTTGAACTATAGGATTTAAATGAACAGGATAAACGCATTCAACATTATCATTTGAGTTTACTATAACATTTATTGCTTCACATATATTCTCTAAAGGTTCACCTAAATTTTCTCTTCTATGTGCTGTTACTAAAATTATTTTTTTATTTACAAAATCTATATCGTTTAATATTTCATTATTTAAATTATATTCTTTATTAACTGTATATTTCATGGCATCAACTGCTGTATTACCAGTTATATATATTTTTGATTCATCTATATTTTCTTTTAATAAATTCAATTTGTTATTTTCTGTTGGTGCAAAATATATATCTGCTAATGCTGTTGTTAATTTTCTATTAATCTCTTCAGGATATGGAGCATATTTATCATAAGTACGTAAACCAGCTTCTACATGTCCTACTTTTATTTGATTATAGAAAGCTGCTAAACTTGCTACAAATGTAGTTGTAGTATCACCGTGTACTAAAACTAAATCTGGTTTTTCTTTTTCAAATACATCACATAATCCTTCTAATGCTTTTGAAGTTATCTTCGCTAATGTTTGTCCTTTTTCCATTATATCCAAATCATAATCTGGTACCAAATTAAATATATGCATAACTTGATCCAACATTTCTCTATGTTGTGCTGTTACACAAATTTTAGTATCAATATTACTATTATTTTTTAAAGCTTTATACAATGGAGCCATTTTAATTGCTTCTGGCCTTGTTCCAAAAACAAGCATTACTTTAATTGACATCTTTGTCCTCCCTATTATCTTGATTATCTTGACTAGTATTTGCACCTAATAATCCTACATCTTCACTTTCATTTATATGCTTTATTCCTGCATATACAAAAACCATTATTATAATTACCAATACAATAACTTTCCATAATGATGCTTCAACTAAAACAATTGCTAGCATACCTAATAAAATACATACTATATATAATATAAATACAACTTGTTTTGTTGTTAATCCTTTACCAATTAATTTATGATGTATATGGCCTTTATCTGCTTCCATTAAAGGTCTTTTATTTATTAATCTTCTAATTACTGCAAAACCTGTATCAAAGATAGGAAGCGCTAATATTACAATTGGAGCTAATACAGCAATAAATGTATATGTTTTAGCTAATCCCAAGATAGATAATATTGCTAAAGTAAATCCTAAAAAGTTTGAACCTGTATCTCCCATAAATATTTTTGCAGGATTAAAATTATATGGCAAAAATCCTAATGTTGCTCCTGCTAAAATAATTGCTAAGAAAATTGCAGCAATACTTTGTCCTGTTAATATAAATACAAACAACAAAGATAAACTAGATATACATGTTATACCTGTTGCTAATCCATCTAATCCATCAATAAAATTAATTGCATTTGTTATACCTACAATCCATAAAATTGTTAATGGAATTTCTAACCAGCCTAAATTAAAATATTCTCCGTTCATAAATGGATTTGCTATAGAACCAATACTTACTCCAAAATATACAACTATTCCAGCTGCAATAATTTGAATGATTAATTTATATCTTGCTTTTATAGATTTTAAATCATCCACAATGCCCATTAATAAAATTATTGTAGCACCAATTATATATCCAATTATTCTATTATCAAAAACTAATTCATCATATTCAAAATAACTAACACAAATCCCAAAAATCAATGCTATAATTATTCCAAAGAATATTGCTAATCCTCCCATCAAAGGAGTTGGTTTTGTATGCATTCTCCTATTATCCAACGGAACATCTATTGCTCCAATCTTTATTGCTACTCTTCTAACTAA
>JAQVRJ010000042.1:0-2323 GCA_028701115.1 Clostridia bacterium | reverse complement strand
ACCACCAACTTTCATGCATATAATATATCATTTTTCCCTTATATAGTCAATGATTTATATATTATATATTTTATACAAATATTTAAATTATATAGCCCCCATATCATTCATATTATCTCTAATTTCTTTATATTTCTTTTTATTGCTCTTTTTTTCTTGATTTTGAGCACTTGCATATTTACTAGCAAATATAATATAATAGTCTAAATTGGTAAGTTAAATACTGATATATAAAAGATTAGCGCCTGGACAAATATTAAAATTTGTTGACGAGGATTAGAGTTATCGAAAGATTCGGCGGATGCTCTAATGGTATGCTACTATCATAGAAATTATTAAAAACAATAAGTAATTATTGAACAGATGTAATTTCATGTAGCCTTTATTTAATCTTGCCCAAAAATATAAGGGGGAGATTTTATGTGTGGAATAGTCGGGTATGTTGGAAAAAAGGATTGTGTTAATGTATTATTAGATGGCCTTAGCTCTTTAGAATATCGAGGTTATGATTCAGCTGGTATTTTAACAATGCAAAAGAATAATAATAATACATATAATTTGAATATCTGCAAAACCAAAGGGAGAGTTAATGATTTAAAAATTTCTGCAAAACAATTTGGAATTAGTGGATGCATAGGTATTGGTCATACAAGATGGGCAACTCATGGAGAACCATCAGATATTAATTCTCATCCACATATGGATTCAACATCTTCAATTGGTGTTGTACATAATGGAATAATTGAAAATTACTTAGAATTAAAAGATACATTAATAAATAAAGGATATGCTTTTGCATCACAAACAGATACAGAAGTAATTCCAAATTTAATTAAGGATAATTATACAGGAAATACTTTAGATGCTACTATTACAGCTACAGCTTTACTAAAAGGTAGTTATGCAATTGCAATTGTTTCAAAAGAAAATCCTGATGAAATGATAGTTACTAAAAAAGATAGTCCATTAATTATTGGAAAAGGAGATAATGAATATTTTGTTGCTTCAGATATTCCAGCTCTATTAAAACATACTAATAAAGTATATATTTTAGAAGATGGAGAATTTGCAAAAATAAAATTAAATGAAATAACCTTTTTCAATAGTAATAAAATGAAATTAGATAAGAAATATAAAGAAATAAATTGGTCATTAGAAGCAGCGGAAAAATGTGGATATCCAGATTTTATGTTAAAAGAAATATTTGAACAACCAACAGCTGTTAGAAAAACAATAAATGATAATTTAAAAAACAATAAATTTTTATCTGAATTAAAAATCGATGATAAATTTGTAAAATCAATAAACAAAATTTATATTGTAGCTTGTGGTACTGCTATGCATGCAGGTCTTAGTGGTAAAAATCTCATTGAAAGATATTTAAAAATACCAGTAGAAGTAGATATTGCTTCAGAATTTAGATATAGACATCCAATTATAAATGAAAATACATTAATGATTACATTAAGTCAATCAGGCGAAACCGCAGATACTCTTGCAGCTCTTAGATTAGCAAAAAGTGAAAATGCTAAAACACTAGCCATAACTAATTCCATAGGAAGTACAATTTCAAGAGAAGCTGACCATGTTTTTTATACACAAGCGGGTCCAGAAATTGCAGTCGCATCTACAAAAGCATATAATACACAATTAGCAACAATATATATGCTAATGATATCTTTTGCAGAAATATTAAATATAGATGTTACTAAATTAAAACAAGAAATTGAAACAATGGCAAATAAAATAGAAATTATATTAAATCAATCTGAATATATAGAAACAATTGCTAAAACTATGTTTAAAGAAAAAGATGCTTTCTTTTTAGGTAGAGGATATGATTATCCTGTATCCTTAGAAGGATCATTAAAATTAAAAGAAATATCTTATATACATTCTGAAGCATATGCAGCAGGAGAATTAAAACATGGACCAATAGCGTTAATTGAAACAGGAACATATGTTATATGTACAATAACTGATAATGAATTACTAAACAAATCCTTATCTAATATACAAGAAATTATTACAAGAGGTGCAAAAGTAATTTTGATAACAAATAAAAAAATTGATTCTAAATACTATGATTATTTAATTGAAATACCAGATTGTCCATCTGAGTTTTCTTCAATGTTATCCATAATACCAATGCAACTTTTAGCATATTATATTTCTAAACTTAAAAATTTAGATGTAGATAAACCAAGAAATCTAGCTAAATCTGTTACAGTAGAATAATATTAAAATATATAAAACATAAACAATAAACATAAAAATGTTTATTGTTTTATTATACTTTTCACATGTAAATTATACTTTTTCT
>JAQVRJ010000007.1 GCA_028701115.1 Clostridia bacterium | reverse complement strand
GGATTAAACTTTTAAATGATAACAACATTAGTTGGATTAATTGGTCTTTTTCATATAAAGAAGAGGTTTTCTCTTTCTTAAAACCTAATATTGTAATAGATGATTTAAATATAGAAGAAAACTTATCACCAACAGGATTACTAATAAAAGAATTATTACTTAATTAATAAATTAAATGAAAATAACAGTCATAAATGACTGTTATTTTTTTACATCAAATTGGTCGGGGTGACAGGGTTCGAACCTGCGACCCCATGGGCTGATGGTTGTTGAAAAATACATAGTGCTACAAATGGCTTTGTATAGCTGTTTGTAGCTATTTTATTTCTACTGAAAGTATAGTTTGACAGTTACTTTACAGTTACCCCCATAGACGTGGTGGACACAGTGGAAAACTTTCTAATAAATATTAAAGAAAATAGTAAACTTGATTTAATATATACAAAGTTTCAAAGATTAGTTTGTTGTAAATTAGAAAATATTGTAGTATAATGTTGTTAATATAAAGTTATGATATACTTTAAATGGGAGATATAATATGAAATATGATAGTTTACCAGTTATAATGGAAGGATATTCGTTTATATCAAAGATGAATATATGTCAAATATACTCTTGTAAGCTTATAGATTTAAATGGAATAAAAATAGAAAAAATTGTAAATAGAGTTGCCCCTTGGGACTTGGAAACTTTTTTGCTATTTTCACTTAAAGCGTGTGAACATTCGGATAAAGATTTTAGAGAAAAAAATGATAGAGATTTTATAAATATAATAAATTGTATTAAAAATTATCAACATCCATTATTATTTACAAGTAAAGACAATATTTTATTTTCAGATTTGTTAATGATGGTTTTAGGTTTAATTCAATATGATTTGCAGGAATATAATATTTATAAGTATTATAGATATAACTGGTTCTTTAATTTTAAAAATGAAAAAATTGACTTAAAAAAGATATTTAAAGATTATTTTGGTTGTTCATATGAACAATTTATGTGTATTGGATTTTTGCTAAATATATTATATTCAATTGATAACATAATACCTAATGAAGCAGTTGAATTTGTTGTAAAAAAATATGAAAAAGCATTTGAAAAGTTAATGGCTTCTAGAGAATTTCTGGTTAATCAGATCGATAAATTTGCAATTGGTATAGATGACTATTTATATTGTGTAAGACCGTTTTATGTGTATCCTTTTATTTTAGAAAGTAAACATATATATTTACCTCTTCCACATTGTTTACCCAGAGCTACAACTGCTTCTTTGCTTTATAGATTAACAGATAATAATAATTCTTTAAGAGAAGATATTGGTAAAAATGTAATAGAAGGTTATCTTTATGAGATAATTAATGACTCTGATTTATTTGAAGAAGTAAAAAATGAAAAAGATTATATAATAGATAAACATGAAAAAAAGACATTAGATGTTATGTGTAGAAAGGGTTCTAAATATTTATTTTTAGATAGTAAATCAATGACTCCATATAGTAAATTACGTCAATTTGATTTAGAGTTTATAAACAAAGAAATAGAAAAACTTGCAAAATACGTAATTCAAATTTATAAACATTTAACACAAAGATTTAATATAGAATATAATTTTTTTGATAAAAAAGAAAAAAATATATCAAAAGATAATATATGGGGATTAGTAGTAATATTAGAAGATTCAAATATACGAAGAGAATTAATATATGAAAAAGTTTGTGAATTATTATCAATACAAAAAAATAGTGCGGATTATCAATGGTTGATTAATCATATAAAAGTAGTATCACTTTTTGACATTGAAAGAAGCGTTTTTGTTGAAGAAGATATTATTTATAAGCTTGAACAACAGTTTTTAAAAAATAGGCCTTTTGATTATTCATTAATTGGTAATTTAGAATCTAATACTTTAAAAAATGCTAAAGTTAATGAATTTAAAGAGATATTAAAAAGAGAACTTTCAGAAACAACTAATGAACTAGTAGAAGCTAAAATAATAATTAAAAAATAAAAATATACATAGTAGATATATAAAATTTCTATTACAATAATATATAGTTAAATATACTTCATAGGAGGAATATAAAGATGGGGAATACAAAAAAGATAAAAAATTAGAAGAATTTGAGATTGCAAATAAGATTCAAAATCTTAAAAGTAGAGAAGTTTCTTCTAGAAGTATTAATGTTGAAAAATATACATTACCTATGAAAGATATATTTAGAAAAACTATATATAAAAAAATAATAGAAATAATACCTGAATTTAAAGAGGCAAAAGAGGTGTGATATGCAAGAAATAATGAAAATGTTAGTTGATATGCGGAGGACTAGTCGTAATGGCTGGTCTTTTTGTTTATTCCTGGATTCAAGACAGAAGTAAAACAAATAAAACATTAGAAGAATTAAGTAAATCAAATGTTAATATAGCAGATGCTTTGAACATTCTGAAAATGAGTTATGATTTACAAAGGGAGCAGATGCAAGAACATGAGAGAAAGACAGAAATAATACAACAAGATATAAAAGAAATCAAAGTTATAGTAAATAAGTGAGAGGGGGCGAAAGATAATGAAAAATAGGTTAACAAGTCCAGTAGTGTGGTTATCTATACTAAGTCAAATATTACTTGTAATAACACTAATAAATCCAGCAGTAGCAGATACAGTAAAAATAGTTGGAACAGTAATAATTGAGATATTAACATTAGTAGGAATATTAAATAATCCTACAGATAAACAAAATTTTTAAAGAGGGAGAGAAGAAAAATGAATATTCAAGATAAATTAATCGAAGTAAATAAAATGAGTAGACCTGCTTATGCAAGAAAAGGAGTAGAAAAGATAGTAGTACACTATGTTGGAAATCCAAATACGACTGCAGAAGCAAATAGAAATTATTTTAATAATTTAAAAAATCAAAATAATACCTATGCATCTAGTCATTACATAGTAGGGTTAGAAGGAGAAATTATAAGATGTATACCTGAATCAGAGGTTGCTTACCATTCAGGGAATTTAGATATGAATTACAAAAGTATAGGTATAGAGAATTGTCATCCTGATACAAGCGGTAAGTTTAAAGAAGTTACATATAATGCATTAGTTGAATTATGTGCTGATATATGTAAGAGATATGGTTTAATTCCTGATACACAGATCATAAGACACTTTGATGTAACTGGGAAGAAATGTCCATTATACTATGTAAATAATATTAACGAATGGGATACATTTAAAAGAAGAGTTAAAGAGGCATTATATGGAGCAGTAAGCCAAGTATCATCTGAAACAACATATACAGTTGTAAAAGGAGATAACCTAAGTAAAATAGCTAAACAATTTAATACAACAGCAGAAGAATTAGTTAGAATAAATAATATTGCAGATAAAAATAAAATATATATAGGACAAATACTAAAACTACCTATAGGAAATAAATCAGCTTATCTAGTTACAAAGTATAAAGTAATACCATCAATAGGATTGAATTGTAGAACCGCACCAAGTACAACAGCCCCAAAAGTAACAGCATTTACTTGCGGAACAATACTTACAATATATGTGATACAAAATAACTTCGGTAGATGTGACAAAGGTTGGGTATGTATGGATTTCGTAAGTAGAGTATAAAAATAAAGCCTTAAATCAGAGTAAAATCTGTTTTAAGGCGTTATTTTTTTGTCTAATATAATTTCAGCCATTATTGTTAAGCAAAGATTCAGCTGTTATTCTAAGACCTAGAGAAAATCCATTGCAAAAAGTTGAGTCTTGAATAATACAGTTACTAGCCTCAATTTCATTTCTAAATTCTTCTACAAGATATTTAAAATCATCAGGTAAAACTTCACGAAGTTTATTATAAAGAGATTCAACAGCTGAAGAATGTTTTTTATATTCAGAAGTTATATTGAAGTTCATTTCAGCAGTATAAAGTTCACCATTATATAATTTTAAAATTGTTTCTTTATTAATCATTAAAAATCACCTCCAAACATTGAATAGTAAAGTGTTTGTATTTAAACTTACTATTCTAGAGAAGTCAAGTCATTAAAATCTAATAATTGGTATTTTTACAAATATATACAAAAATAGAGCATAAATAATAAAAAATGTTAATTAACTTTGAAAATAATAAAATTTGTGGTATAATATTTTTTGTATAATTAGTAACAAAAAATATTTAAAAATACAATAGAAAAGGAGAGTACATGAGCAGAAATATATTGTTAGATAAATCTAAAGAAGCAATGCTATCAGCAGTTCAAATTTATAATAGTCCAACAATAAATTTTAAATCAGAAACTTTTATTGTATTATCAATGATAGCATGGACTTATTTATTGCATGCATATTTTAAAAAAGAAAATATTGAATACAGATATTATAAGACAGTTGGAAAAAGAAAAGTGTATTCTGAAAAAGGCAATCCAGTTAGATTCTGGGAATTAGAAAAATGTTTAAATTCTAATAATTCACCTATAGATGATGTGACAAATTCTAATCTTAAATTTCTGCTAAATATAAGACACGAGATAGAACATAAAGGATGTAAAAGTATAGACAATGCAATAAGTGCAAAATGTCAAGCATGTTGTTTAAATTATGCTACTTATATAGAAAAGTTATTTGGAAATAAATATTCAATATTAGATAAACTTAGTATTAGTCTGCAATTTTCTAATATAGATTATGATCAAATAAATGAAATAAAAAGCTTTAAAAACTTACCAAGAAATATTAGAACATTTATTGAAAGTTATGAAGAAAACTTAGATGAAAAAATATATAATGACAGTAGATATTCTTATAGATTATACTTTACAAAGAAAATTGTAAATTCAAAAGGACAATCAGACAATGTAGTAGAATTTATATCAGAAAACGATGAAAGAATTAAAGGTTTAAATAGTGAGAAAACTTTAGTAGTAAAAAAAGAAGTAGAAAAGACAAAATATACTCCTACGGAAGTTATTAATAAAGTTAATAAAAATGGGTATGAAAAATTTGGTATGCATGAACATACACAACTATGGAAGAGTCAAAAAGCAAAAGGAAACAAATGGTATGGTGCCTATGTATCAGAACAAACAAAACAATGGTTATGGTATGACAGCTGGGTGCAATTTGTATTAGAATATTGTAAACAAAACAAAGATAAATTTGAAGTATAATATAAACATTATATAGAAAGAGGTATAAAAATGAGTAAAGAACAGGAAAGAGCAGAGCTACATAAAACAATATGGAGTATAGCAAATGATTTAAGAGGTTCAGTAGATGGATGGGATTTTAAACAATACGTTTTAGGAATTCTATTCTATAGATTTATATCTGAAAACTTAACTAACTATATAAATAAGACTGAAAAATTAGCAGGACACGTTGATTTTAATTATGAAAATTTAACAGATGAGCAAGCAGAGTTTGGAAGAGAAGAAACTGTTGTTGAAAAAGGTTTCTATATTTTACCTAGCGAACTGTTTTCAAATGTTAGGAAACAATCTAAAAATAATAATAACTTAAATGAAGTATTAGATAAAATATTTAAAAACATCGAAAACTCAGCAAAGGGAACAGAGTCAGAAGAAGATGTAAAAGGACTATTTGATGATATAGATGTAAATAGCAATAAATTAGGAAGTACTGTAGCTAAGAGGAATGAAATATTAGTCAAGTTATTAAATACAATAGGGGATTTAAAACTAGGCAATTATCAAGAAAATACAATAGATGCATTTGGTGATGCATATGAATATCTAATGACAATGTATGCTTCAAGTGCAGGTAAAAGTGGTGGAGAATTCTTCACTCCACAAGAAGTAAGTGAACTTTTAGCAAAGATAACTGTAGTAGGAAAAACAGAAGTAAATAAGGTATATGATCCAGCTTGTGGTTCAGGTTCATTACTTTTAAAATTTGCTAAGGTATTAGGAAAAGAAAATGTAAGAGAAGGGTTTTATGGACAAGAAATAAACCTAACAACTTTTAATTTATGTAGAATAAACATGTTTTTACATGATATAAATTATAACAATTGGAATATAGCTCATGGCGATACACTTATTTCACCTAAACATTGGAATGAAGAACCATTTGATGCAATAGTATCAAATCCTCCTTATGCAATAAACTGGGAAGGAGATAGTAATCCACTATTAATAAATGATCCTAGATTTAGTCCTGCAGGAGTATTAGCACCAAAATCAAAAGCTGATTTAGCTTTTACTATGCATATGGTATCATGGCTATCTACAAAAGGAACTTGTGCAATAGTAGAATTTCCAGGAGTATTATATAGAAGTGGAGCAGAACAAAAAATACGTAAATATTTAATAGATAACAACTTTGTAGATACAATAATACAATTACCATCTGATCTATTTTTTGGGGTAACTATAGCAACATGTATAATAGTAATAAAGAAAAATAAACCTGATACAAACATAGTATTTATAGATGCTAGTAAAGAATTTGTAAGAGAAGGAAAGAAAAACAAATTATCTGATCCAAACATACAAAACATATTAGAAGCTCATATAAATAGAAAAAATAAAGATCATTTTGTAAAATTAGTAAATTATGAAGATGTAAAGAAAAATGAATATAACTTATCAGTAAATACATACGTTGAAAAAGAAAATACCAAAGAAGAAATAGATATAACGGTGTTAAATAAAGAAATATCAGAAATAGTTAAAAAACAAGAATCATTAAGAAAAGAATTAGATCAAATTATTACTGAAATAGAAGGTGATACTAATGAGTAAACTAGATGAACTTATAAAACAATATTGTCCTGAAGGAGTAGAATATAAAGAATTATGGGAAGTAACAGCTTGGGATAAAAGATTTAATGAAGTAGATAATTATAAACAAAAAAAAGTAATTAGCTATCCTTATGTACTTGCGAATAAATTTAAAGAAATAGAAAGTGAAAAAGGCAATGTAAGACTTCTATCAACAGGAAATTATATAGGTTTTACAACAGAAGAATTAGCTGATGAAAATTTATGTGAGGGTGAAATTATAGCAATTCCTTGGGGAGGAAAATTAAATATAAAATATTTTAACGGAAAATTTGTAACTGCTGATAATAGAATTGCAACATCATTAGATAGAAATGTACTATCTAATAAATTTTTATATTATTGTATGTTGATACAAAGTAATAAAATACAATCTTTTTATCGTGGTGGTGGAATTCAACATCCTAGTATGAAGCAAGTTCTTGAACTAAGAATCCCTATTCCACCTATTCAAGTACAAGAAGAGATAGTAAGAATTTTAGATAAATTTGCAAATTTTACAGCGGAGCTGGAGGCGGAGCTGGAGAGTAGAAAAAAACAGTATGAATATTACAGAAATAAATTACTAGATTTCTCTGAAACCCGCAATAAACTAGGGGGGGTAACACTTGAATGGAAAAAACTATCCGATATTTGTAAGTTTTATAATGGTAAAGGACACGAAAAAAATATATCAATATCAGGAAATTACATTGTTGTAAATTCTAAGTTTGTTTCTACAAACGGAGAAGTAAAAAAATATTCTGATTCGCAACTATCACCAGTTGAAGAAAATGACATTTTGATGGTTATGAGTGATTTACCTAATGGTAGAGCTCTAGCAAAATGTTATATTGCTGAAATTTCAGATAAGTATACATTAAATCAACGTATTGGAGGTTTTACAATAAAAAGCAATAGTATAAACTCTAAATATCTTTATTACATATTAAATAGAAATGAACAATTATTGTCTTATGATAATGGCGTAGATCAAACTAATTTGAGAAAAGATGATATATTAAAAATCAAAATCCCGATCCCACCAATATTAGTACAAGAAAGAATAGTAGCAATACTAGACAAGTTTGATAAATTAGTAAATGATATTACAAATGAAGGTTTGCCAGCTGAGATAGAAAAAAGGAAACAACAATATGAGTATTACAGAAATAAATTATTAACATTTAAAGAGTTAAAAAAATAAGTTAGGAGTTTTGAAATGGAAGAACGTAGTAAATATAATGTAGTGTCTGAAAATAATCATTCAACAGTGGTTAGTAACTATATCCCAACTGAGTTAAGAGAAGAAGGATATCAATCTGAGGGTGACCTTGAAAGAAAGTTTATTGAGCTTTTAACTGAGCAAAGCTATGACTTTATTAAAATTGTTAGTGAAGATGATTTAATTTCAAATTTACGTAATCAATTAGAAAAATTAAATAACTATACTTTTTCAGATAAAGAATGGGATTATTTTTTCAAAAATAATATTGCAAGTAGTAATGATGGTATTGTTCAGAAGACTAGAAAAATACAAGAAGACTATATTCAAGTTTTAACTCGTGATAATGGAGAAACTAAAAATATTTATTTGATTGATAAAGATAATATTCATAACAACAAACTACAAGTCACAAATCAATATGAAAATGAAGGCGTTAGATTAAATAGATATGACGTTACTGTTTTAGTAAATGGACTACCTATGGTTCACATTGAACTTAAAAGACGTGGAGTGGATATTAAAGAAGCATTTAATCAGATTAGAAGATATGCTAATGATAGTTTTTCTTCAAATAGCGGGTTATTTGAGTATGTACAAATTTTTGTAATTAGTAATGGAACATACACAAAATATTATTCTAATACTACAAGAGATTTACATTTAAAAAATACTACTAAGAAAACCTCTAATACATTTGAATTTACTAGTTTTTGGGCAGATAGTAAAAATAGACCTATAATTGATTTAATGGATTTTGGAAAAACATTTTTTGCTAAACATACAATACTAAATGTTATTACAAAGTATTGTGTATTTACATCAGAAAATATGTTACTTGTGATGAGACCGTATCAAATTGTAGCAACAGAGAAGATTGTAAACAGAATAGAAATAGCTCATAACTATAAAAAACAAGGAAGTATAGATGCTGGTGGATATATATGGCATACAACAGGTTCTGGTAAAACTTTGACAAGTTTTAAAACAGCACTTATTGCAAAACAATTAGAATATGTCGATAAAGTATTATTTGTTGTAGATAGAAAAGATTTAGATTATCAAACAATGAAAGAATATGATAAATTCCAAAAAGGATCTGCAAATTCTAATACAAGTACTAATATATTAAAAAAACAATTAGAAGATCCTAATTCTAAAATAATTATAACAACAATACAGAAGTTAGATAATTTTATAAAAAAGAATGCTGATAATGAAGTATATAACAAAGATACCGTTATTATATTTGATGAGTGTCATAGAAGTCAGTTCGGCGGTATGCATAAAGCTATTACAAAGAAGTTTAAAAAATATTATATCTTTGGTTTTACTGGTACACCTATTTTTGCAAAAAATACTAATAGTTCTGTAAACCTAAAAACAACAGAGCAATTATTTGGGGATAAACTACATACTTATACTATTGTTGATGCTATAAATGATAAAAATGTATTACCTTTTAGAGTAGAATTTGTAAATACAATAAAAGAAAAAGAGGATATAGAAGATAAACGAATAAATGCCATTGATAAAGAAAAAGTTTTAATGAATCCGCAAAGAATTAATAATATAACTAATTATGTAATAGAACATTTTGCACAAAAAACTAAAAATAACGAAAGTTATACACATAACACATTAAATAATGTTAAAGACATAGCTAAGAATAATAGAATAGACGAAATACGAAGTAAAAAACAGATACTTGGGTTTAATTCTTTATTTGCTTGTAGTAGTATTGAAATGGCTAAGATGTATTATTCAGCATTTGCTTGTAGAAAAGAACATAATTTAAAGATTGCTTTAATATATAGTTTTGGAGTAAATGAAGATTTAGATGGAGCATCTGATATTTTAATAGAAGAAAATAGTGAAGATACGAATAGTTTAGATAAAAGCTCAAGAGATTTTTTAGAAAGTTCAATTAAAGATTATAATAATATGTTTGGGACAAGTTATGATACGTCAAGTGATAAATTCCAGAATTATTATAAAGATGTATCTCTTAGAATGAAGAACAGAGAAATAGACATTTTGATAGTTGCTAATATGTTTTTAACAGGATTTGATGCAACTACTTTAAATACATTATGGGTCGATAAAAATTTAAAATATCATGGATTATTACAAGCTTTTTCTAGAACAAATAGAATATTAAATAGCATAAAAACATTTGGCAATATTGTATGTTTTAGAAATTTAGAAAATGAATTAAATGATGCTTTAACTTTATTTGGGGATAAAGAGGCTAGAGGAATTGTATTATTAAAATCTTATGAAGAATATTACAATGGATACGAAGATGATAAGGATAAATTTGAGGGTTATAAGAGCCTAGTAGAGAGATTAAAAGAACTTTATCCTATAGGAATACAAATTATAGGAGAAAAGGCTAAAAAAGAGTTTATAAAGCTATATGGAGCAATACTTAAAGTTAGAAATATATTAGCAACTTTTGATACGTTCCAAGAAGATACTTTATTGGTACCTAGAGAATTACAAGATTACCATTCTATGTATATAGATATGTATAATGAATTTAGAAATACTGAAAAAGTTGATAAAGAAAATATAGAAGATGATATTGTTTTTGAAATGGAGCTTATAAAACAAATAGAAGTAAATATAGATTATATTTTAGAACTTATTAAAAAATATCATGATAGCAATATGGAAGATAAAGAAATCTTAATAAACATTGATAAAGCTATTTCTTCAAGTGTAGAGTTAAGAAATAAAAAAGATTTAATAAATGGATTCATAGCATCTTTAAATGCCGATTCAAATATTCATGAAGACTTCGAAAAATACATGAATGAAAAGAAAAAAGAAGAGTTGAATAGGATAATTGAAGAAGAAGGATTAAATAGAAAAGAAACTTATGACTTTGTTGAAAGAGCTTTTATGGATGGTAATGTTCAGGTCGTAGGAACTGCAATTACTAAAGTATTACCACCAATATCAAGATTTACACCTGATAACGATAGAAATAAAAAGAAAAACATAGTTATAAATAAAATAATAGAATTCTTCAATAGATTCTTTAGTATATCAAGTACTAAATTTTGATAAAATAATTATAGATTTAAATAGGAGAGGTTTAAAATAATGTTATATTCAATAAAAGATAGTAAAATAAAATCAATAAAAGAAAATGATTTTAGATTAGAGAAAGAAATACAGACTTTATCAGAAGCAAATTTAGAAGTTTTATTTGGTCTAAAATTTATTGCAACTGAGTTTTCCATAAATAATTTCAGACTAGATACTCTTGCTTTTGATAAAGAAAGCAATGCATTTATAATAATTGAGTATAAAAGGGGTAGAAATGAAAGCTTGATTGATCAAGGATATACATATCTTAATATATTACTTGATAGAAAAGCAGATTTTGTACTTAAATATAATGAAGTATTTAATAGTAATTTAAGAATAAATGATATTGATTGGGCACAATCTAGAGTAATATTTATATCTCCAAAATTTACTGATTATCAAATTAAAGCTAATGACTTTAAAAATAATCCTATTGAATTAATACAAATAACTAGATATGAAAATGATATTATTGAAATTGATAAAATAAAGAAGACTAGCAATGTTAAGTTCGAAATACAAAATGGTAATGATGAAAATATACTAAATAAAGTAGACAAAGAAATAAAAGTATATAATGAAGAGGATCATTTGAATGGAGTAACTGAGAATATAATTCAATTATATTCCGATTTGAAAAACAAAATATTAGAATGGGATAATGTAGATATAGAAGTGAAAAAGTTATATATTGCTTTCAAAGGAAAAAATAACATAACAGATGTAGTAATACAAAATAAAGCATTAAAATTATTTATTAACTTGAAAAAAGGTGAATTAGAAGATTATAACGCCTTTGCAAGAGATATAAGTAATGTTGGACATTGGGGTAATGGTGATTATGAAATTTTAATATCAAATGATGATAATTTAGAGTATGTTTTAAGTTTGATAAAACAATCTTGGAAAAAGAATAAAAAGTAGGTGTCTAATGAACAATAAAATAGATATAACATTTGATTTTAGGACAGATTCAAATGGTGGAGATCCAGATTCTAAAAGTCCAACACTGAAAAGATATCATAGATTACTATGGAGTAAAGAGGTTCCGAGTGGTGGAAGATTAATATTAGATGAAAAACTAAATAACATATCAGATATTGGTGAATTTTATTTTGGTAGTGATTCTATAGTACACACTTTTTCAAGTTGGGAAAAATATAAACACATTATAGAAAAAGTGGATATTGAAAAAATAAATGAGTTTAAGAGTCTTGGATATACAATAGGTGGAATGTTAATATTTCCAAGGAATAAAATTAACAATTGTCAAACAATTAATATGGCAAGAGGATGTAATCAAAAAATAAAGGATAGAATAGATTTAACTTTAGAATGCATTAGAAGGTATTATAATAAAGAAGAAAGTCCTTTGAATAAATGTTTTGATAAATACAAAGATTTCTTTGATTTATTTATGGATTTTAAAGAGTATATAAATTTCTTTTTATTACAAGATTTAGTAAATGACAAATATGATGAAATTAAATATTTTCATCCTTTTAATAATTTTGATGAAGATCCACTTCCAAAGAGTGTCGATGAATATTTAAAATATAAAAGTAATGTAATGGAATTTGTAAACAAAAGAAATCAGAGGATTATAAATTGGGTTGATAAAAATATTTAACTTGTAAAAAATAATATTTTTACAGTTACTTTGACAGTTACAATACAGTTACCCAGGGGGAAACAGAGGACGTGGTGGACACCAGGGAAAACTTTCTACACAAATTTTGAACAAAAAAGAAGCTTGATATAAACCATTGAATGGCTATATATCAAGCTTTTATTGCATTTGTATGGTCGGGGTGACAGGGTTCGAACCTGCGACCCCATGGTCCCAAACCATGTGCGCTACCAACTGCGCTACACCCCGATTTAACCAATGCTTATATAGTATAGCACGGGTTTTTTATTTTTGCAAGTAATATTTTTATTTTTTTAATATTGAATATTTGAATAAATTGGATGACTTGCGCATATTTTATGAACAACTTCTTTATACTTATCTTTATTATCCTTTATAGCATCTTTTGTTAATACTACTTCAGCAATAATATCTGCTACTATTTGTATATCTTCTTTGATAAATTCTCTTGCTGTTATTGCTGCTGTGCCTATTCTTACACCTGATGTTACAACTTTACTTTCTGTATCAAAAGGAATTGTATTTTTATTTAAAGTAATTCCTATCTCATCTAATTCATTTTGTAAATCCAATCCAGTTTTTCCAGTTCCTCTTAAATCTAATAATAACAAATGATTATCTGTTCCACCAGTTAATATTTTTAAACCTTTTTTTATTAAGCAATCTGCAAAGTATTGACAATTTTCAATAATATTCTTTTGATACAATTTAAATTGTTCTGTTTTTGCTTCCTCAAAACAAATACCTTTTGCCGCAATTACGTGCATCAAAGGTCCACCTTGGATTCCTGGAAATACAGCTTTATCTATCTTTTCAGCTAATTCTTTTTTACAAAGAATTAATCCACCTCTTGGTCCTCTTAATGTTTTATGTGTTGTGCTTGTAACAACATCTGCATATTCAACTGGATTTGGATGTAACCCTGCTGCAACTAGACCAGCAATATGTGCCATATCTACCATTAAATATGCTCCTACTTTATCTGCTATCTCTCTAAATCTTTTAAAATCTATTATTCTTGGATATGCTGATGCCCCTGTAACAATTATTTTAGGTTTAAACTCTATTGCCATTTTTTCAATTGCATCATAATCTAATAAATATGTTTCTGGATCAACATCATATGAAATACTTTCATATATTTTACCTGAAAAATTAATTTTAGTTCCATGAGATAAATGACCACCACTATTTATAGATAAACCCATAATTCTATCTCCAGGTTCTAATAAAGCACAATAGACAGACATGTTTGCTTGACTTCCAGAATGAGGTTGTACATTTGCATGTTCAGCATGAAATAAAGTACATGCATCTTCTTTTGCTTTTATTTCTATTGCATCTACCCATTCACAACCGCCATAATATCTTTTATTTGGTTGTCCCTCTGCATATTTATTTGTTAAAACACTACCAGTCATTTTCAAAATTCTTTCAGTTGCAATATTTTCACTTGCTATTAATTCTATTGTTCCTTGTTGTCTTTTTAATTCTTTATTAGTTAATTCTTCATAAGTCATATAAATAATACCACCGATCTATTACATTTAAAATTTTTCTAATATTGTTTTCCTAAATATATCATTTTATTTGCTGGTCTTCCACAACAAACGCATTTATCTCCTAGCTTTTCTTGTTCAAAAGGAATACAACGAATCGTTACACCAAAATCTTCTTTCATTTTTTCTTCACAAGCTCTATCTCCACACCACATTGCTTTAACAAAACCTTGTTTGTTATCATATATATTTTTTAATTCTTCAATATTACTCGCTGTAAACGTTCTACTTTGTCTATTTTCAAAAGCTCTCAAAAGCATTGTATTATGAATATCATTTAACATTTGATTAATTTGATCTCCAACACCATCTAGACTTACAATTTCTTTATCTCCAGTATCTCTTCGCACTAAAACACATTGATTATTTTCTATATCTTTAGGTCCTATTTCTAATCTTATAGGAACACCTTTCATTTCCCAGTAATTAAATTTATATCCTGGTGTATATTCTTCTCTACCATCAATTTCTACTCTAAAATTTTGTTTTAAAAATTCTGCTAAATCCATAGCTCTAGATAATACGTTTTCCTTTTGCATTGCGATAGGTATAACGATTACTTGTATAGGAGCAATTCTTGGTGGTAATTTTAATCCTCTATTATCTCCATGTGTCATAATAATTCCACCTATCATTCTAGTGGAAACTCCCCAAGATGTTTCATAGCAATACTCTTCTTTTCCTTCTTTGTTTTGGAATTTTATATCAAATGCTTTTGAAAATTCATCTCCAAAATAATGTGAAGTGCCTGTTTGTAAAGCTTTTCCATCATGCATCATTGCTTCTATTGTATATGTTTCTTTTGCTCCTGCAAATTTTTCTTTTTCAGTTTTTTGTCCAGATATTACTGGAATTGCTAAAAACTCTTCACAAAAATTTGCATATATTTTTAAAATTTTCAAGGTTTCTTTTCTTGCTTCATCTTCACTAGAATGTAACGTATGACCTTCCTGCCATAAAAACTCAGTTGTTCTCAAAAATGGTCTTGTAGTTTTCTCCCATCTAACAACATTTGCCCATTGATTTATTAAAACTGGTAAATCTCTCCATGATTTTACCCATTTAGAATACATAGTACAAATAATTGTTTCTGACGTTGGTCTTATACATAATCTTTCATTCAATTGTTCCTCTCCACCTTGAGTAACCCATGCCACTTCAGGAGCAAATCCTTTTACATGATCCTTTTCCTTGTTTAATAAACTTTCTGGTATAAGCAAAGGAAAATAGGCGTTTTTATGACCTGTTTCCTTAAAACGCCTATCTAATTCCTTTTGAATATTTTCCCATATTTCATAACCATATGGTCTTATTACCATACAACCTCTTACTGGTGGATAATCTACTAACTCTGTCTTTAATACAACATCTGTATACCATGTAGCAAAATCCTTCTCCATGTCTGTTATTTCTTTTACAAACTCTTTTTCATTATTACCCATTTAGGTTTCCCCCATAAAGATTATTCTTCGTCGTCGGTTATTCCGTATTCTTTTCCCATATCTAATTTTTCTATACTTACTACTTTTTCTTCACCACTAGTTCTCATTAATGTTACACCTTGTGTTGATCTACCTAAAATACTTATTTCTTTAACAAACATTCTTATTACTACTCCACCATTTGTTATTAACATTATTTCATCATCATCTTTTACAATTCTTGTTCCAATAACTTTACCAGTTTTTTCCGTTACCTTGTAAGTTATAACACCCTTACCAGCTCTTGATTGATGTCTATATTCTTCTAATTCTGTTCGTTTACCAAATCCATTTTCTGTTATTGCCAACAAACAATCTTTATCGTCGTGAATTATTTCCATTCCAACAACAATATCATCAGCAGATAATTTCATACCAATAACGCCTTGAGATACTCTTCCTACAGAACGAACATCTTTTTCATTAAACTTAATTGACATACCATTTCTTGTAACCATTACTAAATCGCTATTTCCATCTGTTAATCTTACATCAATTAATTCATCATCATCTTTTAATGCAATACCTTGTAATCCAGATTTTCTAATATTTGCATATTCCATTAAGTTTGTCTTTTTAACTAAACCTTTTTGTGTCATCATCAACAAATATTGACCATCAACAAATTCTCTTAAAGGAATAACAGCTGTAATATTTTCTCCTGGATCTAATTGTAATAAATTAACAATTGCAGTTCCTTTTGCAATCCTACTTGCTTCTGGAATTTCATATCCTTTCAATCTATACACTCTACCTTTATTAGTAAAGAACATAATTGTACTATGAGTAGATGGAACAAATAATTTTTCAACAAAATCTTCTTCTCTTGTAGACATTGCTGTTATTCCTTTTCCACCTCTTCTTTGACTCTTGTATGTGTCTATTGGTACTCTTTTAATATAACCAAAATGTGTTAATGCAACCACTACATCTTCATCTTTGATTAAATCTTCCATTTCAAATTCGCCCTCAGCTGCAATTATTTGAGTTTTTCTCTCATCTCCGAATTTGGCTTTTACTTCTTTCAATTCATCTTTTATAATTTGATATACTAATGTTTCGCTTTGTAAAATTTCTTGACATTTTTTAACAAATGCAATCAACTCATCATATTCATTATCTATTTTTTCTCTTTGCAATCCAGATAAAGTTCTTAATTTCATGTCTAGAATAGCTTGTGCTTGTATTTCAGTTAATGCAAATTTTGCCATTAATCTTTCTTTTGCATCATCATAAGCATTTCTTATAATCTTTATTACTTCATCAATATTATCTAATGCTTTTTTTAAACCTTCCAATATATGTAATCTAGCTTGTGCTTTTTCTAAATCAAATTTTGTTCTTCTTACAACAACTTCTTCTCTATGTTTTATATAACATTTTAATATTTCTTTTAAAGTTAATATTTTAGGTTCACCATTAACTAACGCTAACATGATTACTCCAAAAGTATCTTGCAATTGTGTAAATTTAAATAATTGATTCAATACAACATTTGCATTTGCATCTCTTTTTAATTCTACAACAATTCTCATACCATCTCTATCTGATTCATCTCTTAAGTCTGAAATTCCAACTAACTTTTTATCTCTAACATACATAGCAATAGTTTCAATAAGTTTAGCCTTATTAACACCATAAGGTATTTCAGTAAAGATTATTCTTTGTCTTGAATTATTCATTTCTTCTATTTCAGATTTCGCTCTAACAGTTATTTTACCCTTACCAGTCTTATATGCTTCTTTTATACCTTCTCTTCCAACAATATATGCTCCTGTAGGGAAATCGGGTCCTTTAATTTCAGTCATCAAATCTTCATCAGTAATTTCAGTATCGCTTTCTAACATCTTGATAATACCATTTATTACTTCTGTTAAATTATGTGGTGGTATATTTGTAGCCATACCAACAGCAATACCAGAAGAACCATTAATTAATAATGCTGGTAATTTTGAAGGTAATACTACGGGTTCTTTTAATCTATCGTCAAAATTAGGCATAAAATCTACTGTGTTTTTATCTATATCTTCTAGCATCAACATAGATATTTTTGACATTCTTGCCTCAGTATAACGATAAGCAGCAGCTCCATCTCCATCTACAGAACCAAAGTTACCATGTCCATCTATTAACATATATCTCAAAGAAAAGTTCTGCGCCATTCTTACTAAAGCATCATAAACAGAAGCGTCGCCATGTGGATGATATCTGCCTAATACATCGCCGACAGTAGTAGCACATTTTCTATACCCTTTATCTGGTGTAAAACCATCTTCATTCATTGTATATAATATTCTTCTATGAACAGGCTTTAAACCATCTCTAACGTCTGGTAAAGCTCTCGCAACAATTACACTCATAGCATAATCCATATATGATTTTTTCACTTCTGAACTTAGCTCTATGGGTATAACTTTACCAACCTTTTCATTATCTGTGTCGCTCATATAATAACCTCTTTTCTTAATATTCGTAGCTTTTTTATTGCTTTTTATATGTAAATATTATATCAAAACGACTTTAACTTTGCAAGAAAAATCATATAAAAATAAATATTTTTATTATAATATTTTATTAATTTATATAAAACTGTAATTTATAATTTTCTAACCTTTTTTCTTTTAATGTCTCTTTATCATAAATTATCGTATAGCACCTGTAATACTTGGCAAGAGCTATATGTAAAGCATCATTATATTGCTCTTTAGGCAACTTGTTATCAATCATGAATTTTTTAGCTAATTCAAGTATTTTATTATTTAATTTTAAAATAAACGCATTTTTTAGTAAATTATCGACATATTCTTCGTTAGGTATATTACCATAAGTTTTTTCATTTTTAATCTCTAATAATGTCAATTCTGACACACATAAAACTATTCTGTTTTTTTCAATATATTTAGTAAAATTTTTATTTTTAAAACACGAAACATCTAAATATATTCTTCTTAACTCATTTATATTTGTAATTTTTTGCTTTGTATACAAAGTATCAATCCTTTCTATTTTAATTAAGCTATTTTATTCAAAATTTCTTTTTCCAACGCTGTAATGTTTAGTTGATCTGGTTGTTTATTATTTAATAATTCAACTTTATTTTCTAAGTTTTCAACTTTATTTATTAATTCAACCGTAGGCATCAATTTTTTATAATCTGATACTATACTATTCTTAATTTTGTTTATATTTTTTATATCAGAATTTTCTATCGCTTCTTCTAATTTGTTATATTTTTTTTCAATACTTGTCAGTATTTTTTCTTGCCCTATTAATTTCATATCGCTATCTTTTTGAAATTTTTCTAATAAATAGCCTTTACATTCTTTTAATATTTTTGCTGTATTCAAATCTATATCATTATTCTTTTTTGCATTATTTATAGCAATATCTATAACCTTTGATATACCAGCGGTTACACCGCCATTCTTTATTTCATCTTTTGCATTCCATAAATCTTCAACTGCATTTTTATTACACACATTTTCTGCAAACGTTTTTACACCATCTTTAACAGCTATAATTCCATTTTCAACAAAATTAGGTAATGGTAAAGCCCTTATTGCACTGTTTATTATATTATCTAAATCCATATAACTCCTTTCATTAATCGTCAATTTTCTGAACATAAATTATCAAACCTATCATAAACCAAATACTTATCATATTAGAAAATAAAATAATAAATCCAAAAAAATCTTTGATCATAATATTATATATTTCTAAATTATTTTTTATAAAAACAAAGTACACAAATATTATTAAAAACATCAAGAAAAATAATACAATCCTTGCGGAAATAGTTTGTTCATTTTTATTTATTCTTTCTCTTTGGTATTTAATAAATACTTTTTGTGTTTTATCTAATAAGTTATATATATTTCCACCATTAAAATAACAACTCTCTAAATTAATTAACAATTGATTAAACCTTTTAAATCTTATTTTTTTTCTAAAGTTTTTAAAAGCTATTGAAACATGCATTCCCCTATCGATTTCATACAAAAACGCTTTTACATAGTTTTTCAATGGATTTTGCGTATATGGTAAAACATTTCTAAATATTTGTATTATATCATCAGATATTTTTGATTGATTTTTCAATTGTAAAATATAATTTATAATATTATTTTCCATTTTAATTTTACTCAATTCAGAATATATCAGAATAATAAATATCGGTAAAAAAGATAAAGGCAAAATAAATATAATTGTTAAAAAATAATTTCCTATTATTTCTCTCATTGAAAATAAAAGCAATACAAATAGAACTAAAACTGTAAAAAATATCGTTTTAGAATTAACCCATTTAAAATATTTATTATTTTTAAAATCTATATTACTAATTATTCTATCAAAATAATTAGTTTTAATTTTTGTATTTATCACTTTATGTTTTTTGTTTTTTAACAAAATAAAACTAATGCTTATAGTTTGAAAAATCAAAATAAAGCACACTATTTTAATAATTATGTTCAACTAACACTTCCTTATTTTCCTCATATAATAAAACATATTCAGGCTTATTATTATATTTGATTTTTAAAATTTCTTTTATCTTAAAATTATTCATGTAAATTATATAATCTATATTAGAAGCTAAAAATCTTTCTATAAATTCTGAACTGTATGTATTTGCTTTAATATTTCTTTTAACCAATAAATTAATTCTATCAATTGTATTTTTACTGTTATTAGCATGAACTGTAGCATAGCCAACATGTCCAGTAGATATCGCATCTAAAAAATTAAAAGCTTCTTCGCCTTTTATTTCTCCAACTACTATTATATCATTAGACATCAGCATTGATTGTTTAGATAATATATCCAAATCTATAGCATTGCTTTTATTTTTCACACATTCTCTTTGTATAACATTCATACCTTTTAAAAATATTTCTGACGTTTCCTCATTTATTACTAAAGATTTGTTATTGCCTACTTTTTTTAATAAAGATCTTAATAATGTAGTTTTTCCACTACCACCTTTACCGCTTATAACAATATTTTTTTCTTTTTCAATAATGTTTAATAAAAATTTATAAATTTGCATATTAAACATAAATGATTCATTAACTAATAATTTTTCCAATGTATCATTTATATTATTTCTATGAATTCTTATAACAATACTTGCGGAAACAACATTTACAGGATATATTCCTGCTTCAATACGCAAATTATTATTTTTATCACTAACAACGATAAGTGGATTTTCATTATTTATTTTTCCACCATTTTTAAATATACAACCTCTTACAAAATTATTAAATTCTTTATCACTATTAAATGTTTCATCAGTTTTTATCCAAGATCCTTTTATTTTAACATACACTAAATCAAAAGAAACCACTCTTATATCTGTTATCTCAGGATTATCAATATATTTTTGCAATATATCATACCCATAGAATTTATCAACTATTATATTAGTTATTTCTTTTATTTCATTTTTATCTAGAAATTTATTTTTTACTCTTTCCTCTATTGTTTTAATTATAAAAGTTCTATTATCACTATTATTTAATAATCCATCACCGTAATTATCAAAAACATATTCTATTGTTTGGTTTATAAATTCATTTTTATTATCTAAATTAATTATACTTTTTTCTTCGTTATTATTATTATCCTTTAAAAATGGATTTATTATCAATTATATTGCCTCCAATAAATTTTTTTTTATTTGTTTTATAACCAAGAATATTTAATATATCATTTTTATAAACTCTATCAATTAATTTTATAACTTCACCTTTATTTATAGCATTTTCAATAGAATTATTATATTGAATTCTCCCAACACAGTTTATATTTAATAATTCATAAATATATTCCTTTTCAACAGAGAATTTACTATATTTATTCTGAATTATTTTAAATTTTTCTCGATCTATATCCCAAACATTATTTATAACAAATAGTGAATTATCTATATTTTTAATACTATTATAATTCCCTTCTATAATACAATAAATAATATTTGAATGTATTAAACACCATTTTGTTGCATCAATAAATAAATTAGTATTCATATCAAAAATAATATAATCAAACAATTGATCAATTTTCTCTATTATTTTATTATAATAATCTTCGCATAATATATTTTGACATTTATAATAATTAGTATTACCAGAAAAAACATATAAATTTTTATTAATTTTATATAATGATTTTAATAAATTATCTTTCGTAAAATCATTTTTTTTAATACTCTCTATACTTTTATTTAATGAACACTCGCCATTATTATTTATATCGCAAAAAGTATCTACGCTTGCCGTTAATATATCCATATCCATTATTAGTACTTTCTTATTCATTATTTCATTTAGGGCAATACCAAAAGCTATTGAAATAATTGTTTTTCCACTACCTGCTGTTCCATATATCCCTATATATTTAGGTATATTTATATTTTCATTCATATTATTTTTATATTTTATTTCTATAGTTTTACTTTCATTTTTCTCTTCGATTTTTGAGCATATTGAATCAATAGTTATATCATCAATTTTTATAAATCGTGATATCCCTTTCAACTTATAATATTTTTTATTTTTTTCTGAATCGCTTTCTACTAAAAGCACTATTTCAAAGCTTTTATCAATATTTAACAACATATCAAAAAACTTTTCTTTTCCTATATCTCCATTTATTTTTTCATATAATATTAATATATCAAATTCTTTTTTATTAATTATTTCTAATAAAGCTTCTTGATATTGTATATCTTCACAAACAATCTCATATCTATTTAATAAATCCAATTGATTATTAATGTATTCATTACCTATAGCAGTTAATACTTTTAGCATTCATTCCCCATTTCTATTATTCCTTTTTCATAATTAGAACTTGTTATTTTCAATAAAAAACTATTACCATATATTTTAAATAAACATTCACCTTGTTTTAATTTTTTAATTAAGGCTTGTTCAAATTCAGTTAACTCAATTATTGTTTTAATATTTTGTATATTTTCTATATCTTGTTTGAATATGCAAAAAAACATAGAATTATTAATAATTGTTTTCCCATATACATTTTGATTAACAATCAAATCTTGTATATCTTGTGTTATAGAAGTTGCTACTCCATTATATTTTCTGATTGTTTTAAAGGTTTCCACAACAAAATTAGGGGTAACATTATTGTTACATTGCCCTATTAAATTCCACAGTTCATCTATATATATTATCTTTTTTTCTTTATTGTTTTTGATTATTTTATTTATTTTATTTAAAAAGACAAACATATATATATCTATATATTCGCTTCTAATATTAGATATATCAAATATTAATGTTTTATTATTCTCATCAAAATTAGTATAATTATTAAGCCATTTCAAACTTCCAAATACAATATTTTTAATTTTATATAATAAATCATTATATTTATTTTCTTTTAAAATTAAATTATATACATCTTCAAGAATAGGAAAGTCTTCTTTTTCTTTTTTTAATGGTTTAAATAATACTTTTTTATTTTTTTCGTATATATATAAACTTTTATTATCGAAGGTTATACCTTTATTATTATATATTTTTATTAATACCTTTTCCAAATATGATTTTTCTTCTATGGATAAATCGTTTATTATTATTTCAAAAAATATTAATAATTCTTGTATTTTATTTTCTAAAAAACTATCATTATTACCAATATAATCAATATCAAAAATATTTATTTTAATATTTTCATTTATTTTTATTATTATTGCATCAATATTTTTACCTATATCAGTATATTCTCCTTGCGGATCTATTAATATTTGAATATTCCCGATAATGTAATTTCTTAAAATTTGCGTTTTAATAAAGTATGATTTTCCAGAACCACTTGTTCCAAAAACACACAAATTTCCATTGATATATTTTTTTCTATCAAATCTATCTAAAACCTTAATAGATTTATTATTTATATCGTAACCAATTAAAACGCCATCTTCATCGTACATTTTATCTGAATTAAAAGGATACATTGATGCTATCGTATTAGTCAACATACTCTTTCTACTATCAAACTTAATCGCCTTATCTAAATAATTAAAAGGCATTGTTGTTTTATATAAAGCTATCAATCTATACGTTGGTATTACACTAATAAAGCCCAATCCATATAATATTTTCTTAATGTAATCTATTTTTGAAAATAAAATCTCTCTATTGGTATCATAAATTGTAATTAAAAAATAAAAATTGTATAATTTTTCATTATTTATTTGCAACTCATGTCTTATTTTTTGTATATCTTCATATGTTGTCTTAATATATTCATAATCCTCTTTGTGCTTCATATTGTTGCTAATTTCTGTTTTTATATTACTAATATAATATGTTAATTTTTTTATTATATCGTAATTATTAAGTTTTTCAAAAAACAAAGTAATATTAATTTTTGCATCTATTTTTTGAATTTCATAAAATAAATTTTCATTTATAGCTCTTGGATAATCAATAATAATTAATCCAGTAAAAAACTTATTATTAACTAATAAATCATTTGGAGTGTTGTATAAAACACACTCATTTGCAATTTTTTCATTTATATTATTAACAAAGCGAAAATCTTCGCTGTTATAGATATTATTTGTTTGCTTAAGTTTTTTAATTAAATTTATAAAATTGATTATTTATACACTATCCTTACTTTTTCAATATATAATTTATAACATCCATATATTGACTATCTTCAATTTGAATTATTTTATTACCCATTTTTTCAAAATTTACTTTTATTATTTCATCTATTTCCGCTATGATATTAATCACTTTATTAAAAGTTACATTATCTTCCGTATTTATTGAATATATCAAATAAAATACTTTCTCATATACATATTCTGAATTAATTAAATTCCTAATATGATCAATATAGCTATTTTTTAGTTCATTATTTGAAAAAAATTTTATTGATTCGATTTTTTCTATATATTTTGTTAAATTTATTTCTTTATTTTTTATTATAATTTGGAAATTGTTTTTAAAGACTTTTAAAAACTCTTCATAAGATTCATATATTAGTTCTTTTTCTTTGTTAGATTTTAGGCTTAAATTTACAGGTTCTACTTTAAGTATTTTAGCAAATTTATTACCTTGTAGTATAATAATTTTTTCTTTTATTGCTTTTAAGTTTATCAACTCTAATGTTGAGAAAATTTTCTTATTCATCAATACAAATATATTACATGAATTAAAAAAAGTCAAGAAAAATCGTTCGTCAAAATTCGACAAAACAACTGGAAACTAAGATATATCAAGAAATTAGCAAAAAAAATAAATTGAATATTATTCAATTTATTTGAAATTTTTATTGATTATACAAATATATTATCTCATCTTTATAAGTTATAGGTTTTGCAGAAAAAACTTTTCCATTATTATAATTAACAAAATATATTCCATCTAATTTATTTATTCCTAATTGTTTTAATGTATTATTTTCACTACTTACTATCATATATCCACTCGTACTAACATCTATACTATATTTTGTGTTTATAGCTAAAATTTGTTCTGCATATGTTGTATTATTATTATTTACACTAAATAATTCTCCATATGTTTCGCTTTTTAACATTGATTTTTGAACTTCTTTTTCAACCATTTCTATGCTATTTTTAAATCTCATATATTTAACTTCATCAACAATATCTAATGATACAACAGAAACAGTTGTTATTATTAAACTTATAATAATTATTGTAACTATTAAAATAATTAAAGATATACCTTTTTTCATAAAAACTCCTTATACATCTAGATTTTTAACATACTTAGCATTTTCTTGTATAAATAATCTACGAGGTTCTACTTCATCCCCCATTAATATTGTAAATGTTTCATCAGCTTTTACTGCATCTTCTAAAAATACTCTTACTATTGTTCTTGTTTCAGGATTCATTGTAGTTTCCCATAATTGATCAGGATTCATTTCTCCTAAACCTTTATATCTCTGAATAATAATATTATCTTTATCTAATTTTTTTAAAGTTGGTTCTAAATCATTATCATCAAATAAATAAATATCTTTCATACCTTTTTTAGATATTTTATACAACGGTGGTTGAGCTAAATAAATATTACCATTATCTATTAAAGGCCTCATATATCTAAAGAAAAATGTTAATAATAAAGTCCTAATATGTGAGCCGTCAACATCAGCATCGGCCATTATAATAATTTTACCATACCTATTTTTTGTAATATCAAAATCAGATCCTAAGCCAGCGCCTATAGCCGTTATAACTGGCATTAATTTATCATTGTTATATACTTTATCTATTCTTGTTTTTTCAACATTTAACATTTTACCCCATAAAGGAAGTATCGCTTGTATTCTTCTATCTCTACCTTGTTTTGCACTACCACCAGCAGAATCTCCTTCGACTATAAATATTTCACATTTTGCAGGATCTCTTTCAGAACAATCTGCTAATTTTCCTGGTAATGCATTTGTTTCTAAAACATTTTTTCTTCTTACTAATTCTCTTGCTTTTCTTGCTGCTTCTCTTGCTCTTGAAGCACTAACACATTTTTCTAATATAGCTTTTGCTATTGGAGGATTTTCTTCTAAAAATGGAGCTAAACCTTCATTCATAGCTGAAATAACTTCTCCTGTAACTTCACTGTTACCTAATTTTGTTTTAGTTTGTCCTTCAAATTGTGGTTCTGATACTTTTACGCTTATAATAGCTGTTATTCCTTCTCTTATATCTTCCCCTTGTAAATTTAAATCTTTTTCTTTTATAATATTATTTTTTCTTGCATAATCATTAAATATTTTAGTTAACGATCTTTTAAAACCTTCAAGGTGTGTTCCACCTTCAATTGTATTTATATTATTTACAAAACTATAAATATTCTCTGTATAAGAATTATTAAATTGAATTGCTATTTCAACTGGAGTATTACCACTTTTTTCAATATATATAGGTGTTTTATTAATAACTTCTTTATTTTTATTTAAATACTCTGCAAAAGAACTAATTCCACCTTCATAATGAAATTCTTTCACTTTAGGATTTTCAACTCTATTATCTATTAAAGTTATTTTTAATCCTTTCATTAAAAATGCCATTTCCCTAAATCTTTGTATTAAAACATCTTCTTCAAACTCTGTTGTTTCAAAAATTTTATCATCAGGTTTAAAAGTTACACTTGTGCCTGTTTTATCTGAAGGACCAATTTTTGTAAATGGTTCTATAGTTTTTCCTCTTTGAAATTTAATATGATATTCTCCTCCATCTCTAAATACATTTACTTCAGTCCATTCAGATAAAGCATTTACAACTGAGGCTCCAACACCATGTAATCCTCCAGAAACTTTATATCCACCATTTCCAAATTTCCCACCAGCGTGTAATATTGTATAAACAACTTCAACTGTTGGTATTCCTTGTTTTGGATGTATTCCTACAGGTATTCCTCTACCATTATCTGTAACAGTTATTGTATTACCTTTATTTATACTAATATTTATTTCCGTGCAATAACCAGCTAAAGCTTCATCCACAGAGTTATCCACTATTTCATAAACTAAATGATGTAATCCTCTAGCAGAAACTGTTCCTATATACATACCTGGTCTTTTTCTTACAGCCTCTAACCCTTCTAGTACTTGAATCTCATTTTCTCCATAACTACTATTAACTTTTTGATCTGTCATTTTATCCCCCTATATTATTCTGTTAGTCTTACAGGTAACACCATAAATAAATATGATTCGTTTTCAATTGGTTTGATTAAACATGGCGCTATATTAGAACCATAATCTATATAAATTTCTTCATCATCACAAGCTTTTAATGCATCTAATAAATATTTATGATTAAAACCTATGTTTAAATCTTTACCTTCTGTTTCTAAATATAATTCTTCTTTTGATTCATTTCCGTTTTTACCATCACATGTCAATGTTAATTTTCCTACTGTTATTGCAAATTTTACAGGAAATTTTCTACTTTTTTCTTCTATAGAAAAACTTACTAACGAAACTCTTTCTAGTGCTTTTATTATTTCTTGAGTCTTTACTTTAATTCTTGTATCTTTTGTTTTTGGAATAACAGTTTCGTAATTTAAAAATTCACCTTCTAATAATCTTGAAATAACTTTACAATTATCTATTAAAAACATTACTTGATTGTTTGCGATCCCTATTGTTACATCTATTCCTTCTTCTGGTAATATTTTATTTATTTCATTTAATGTTTTACCAGGTATTACACACTTAAATTCCGTATTATTATTTATTGTTTCATTTGTATAAGCTAATCTAAAACCATCTATTGATACTAATTTAATATTATTTTTATCTACTTCTAATAAACAACCTGTAAATATAGGTTTTGTTTCATCTAAACTAATGGCTATTATTGATTTTTTTATCATACTTTTTAATTTAACATCACTTATTTTTATACTTTTTTCTATTTCTATAACAGGTAATTCAGGAAATTCTTCTGGATTCATTGTGGATAATTTATATAAACTATCTAAGCATTCAATTTCTAATATATTATTATTTTTTAATTCTATTTTAATTTCACTATCTGGTAATTTTCTTATTATTTCAGAAAACATTTTACTATCTACTACAATTGCTCCTTGTTCTTTTACATTACATGAGAAAATATATTCAATACCTAATTCATTATCATTAGTTGTTAATTTGACTTCGTTATTATTTGTTTGTATTAATATACCTTGTAATATTGGTAATGTAGTTTTTGAATTTGTAACTCCTTGTATAGAATTTAATCCTTTAATTAATTTTTCTTTTTCACATAAAATTTTCATTTCAAACTCCTTTGTTGATATATAATCTATTATAGTAATAGTATTAGTAAGTCTTGTGGAAATAGTGGATAACACTACGGAAATACTAATATCATTAATTTTTTCTTGTGTATAAATCTGTGTATAATCTGTGTATAAGATGTGTATAAAAAATTGATCATAGTGGACAACCTATTTATCCACATTTTATCCACACCATTTCCACACCTCTATGTTTATAACTCTTGTAACTTTTACTACAACTTTGTTACAGGAAAATTGATAATTTATAAATCTTGCAAACCTACGGAATAAACCTATTTAGTTATCAACAGTTCTTTTAAGTTGTCCACAGTTTCCTTTATTTCTAAATGATTATCTTTAATCGCTTTTTGTATTTTTTCATGAGCGTGCATTGATGTAGTGTGATCTTTTTTTCCAAACTCATTACTTATTTTAGGAAACGACATTTGTATTAGTTCCCTACATAAATACATTGCAATTTGTCTAGGTAATGTTGTTGTTGAAACTCTACTTTTATTAGATAATTCTAATATTGGAATTTCAAAATAATTTGCAACCGCTTCTTTTATTTTTGAAGCAGTAATTGTTTTATTGTTTGATGATGACATATGACTTATTGCTTTTAAAGCATTTTCTAAAGTAATTGGTTTATTGATTAAAGAAGCCTCAGCTACAATTTTATTCAAAGTACCTTCTAATTCCCTAATATTTGTATCAACTTTTGAAGCAATATATTCTAATATATTATCATCAATAATTAATTTATCTAACATAACCTTTTTCTTTAGAATTGCTAATCTTGTTTCGTAGTCTGGCATACCTATGTCGGCTATTAATCCCCATTCAAACCTTGTTTTTAGTCTATCTTCTAACGGATGTATATCTTTTGGTGGTCTATCACTTGCTAATACAATTTGCTTTCCTTGTTCATATAAAGCATTAAATGTATTAAAAAATTCTTCTTGTAATTTTTCTTTTTTTGCAATGAATTGTATATCATCTATTAATAATAAATCTATATTTCTATATTTTAATCTAAACTCTTCATTTTTATTTGCCATTAAAGCATTAACCAAATCATTTAAAAATCTTTCTGATGTTACATATAAAACTTTTGCATCTGGATTTAAATGTATTCTAAAATTTCCTATAGCATGTAGTAAATGAGTTTTACCTAAACCTACTCCACCGTAGATAAATAAAGGATTATATTGAGAGGCAGATGTTTCTGCACTTGCCACACATGCCGCATGAGCAAAACGAGAATTATCTCCTATTACAAATGTATCAAATGTATATTTTGGATTTAAAGATGTATTTGAATAACCATACATATTAGAAATGTTTTCATTTTCATCTTTGTTTTCCATATCAAGTATAACTGATAATTCATAATCTTTTAAAGTTGCATATTTAATTCCATTTTTTAACAAATCAAAATAACGTGTTTCTATAATTGATTTTTGATATTCGGTAGTAGCTTGTAATATAATCTTATCACCCGTAATATCAATTATCTTTAAAGGTTTGATCCAGGTGTCTAAACTAATACTTGGCATTTCTTCTTTTACAACATCAATTATTTTGTTCCAAACTTCACTAAAATCCTTCATAAATACCTCTTTTATCCACATTTTTTATAGAAATATAATAAAAAAAGCTATAATGCTTAAATACTTTATTTCCCTAATATTCATATTGTAAAATATATCAAAAATAATTGAAATAATCAAGCTATTTTAATAAAAAAACGAAAAACTGTGGAAAAACATGTGTATAACTTTTGATAATTAAAAAATTATATAATTTCCGCAAAATAAT
>JAQVRJ010000041.1 GCA_028701115.1 Clostridia bacterium | reverse complement strand
ATATTTAGCACAAAGTAAATATGGAAGAAATGGAGTAGAAGTATCAAGAACAGATAATGATTATATAACAGGAGAGAGTGTAACAGAAAGCACAACAGGAAATAAGTATGGAGTATTTGATATGAATGGAGGAGCACTTGAATATGTAGCAGCGGGAATTAATCCAAATTTAGAAAATACATTTGGAAGCGCAAATGCAAAATATTATGAAGTATATACAACATATGCAGATAAATATGGAGATGCACTATATGAGACATCAGCAAATGCATCAGGTAGCACATCATGGTATAGCGATTTCTCCACATTTCTTACTTCGGGTTCTTTTATCGCACGTGATAGTGTTTTTAGTGATGGTTCAAGTTGTGGTTTGTTCGGTTTCTATCTATATGGTAGTGATTCTACAATTTCATCGTTTCATTCGGTTTTGTGGGGCGCATTATAAAACAATTATTTAATGTATAATCAAAGTAAAGCAATAATATAATTATTGCTTTACTTTTTGCTATATATCATTTTTTTACATATTTATCTGTTTTTCTTTAAAGATTTAAAATTACATGATATAATATATAAATAATAAGGAGGTGAAAGAATGGATAAATATAATATAGGTTATGATTTTAAAAACGAGCAATTAATTAAAACTGCGTTTACTCATTCATCATTAGCATATGAACGAAATAATAAAATAGCTAGCAATGAAAGATTAGAGTATTTAGGGGATGCCGTATTAGAGTTAGTAATTAGTGAATACATTTTTCAAAATTATGAAGAATTAACAGAGGGAGAAATGACTAAAGTTAGAGCAAGCGTTGTGTGTGAAAAATCTTTATGTAAGATTGCGGAAAGAAGTAATTTTAGTGATTTTTTGCAAGTAGGTAAATGTGAGAAAAATGATAATAAGAGCCAAGCTATGTTAGCTGATTCAGTAGAAGCTGTTATTGGAGCAATATATGTTGATGCAGGATATGAACCAGCAAAAAAATATATATTAGATAATCTTCAAGATTTTGTTTCTGAATCTGTTTTAGGTTTAGGCGTAAAAGATTATAAAACTACTTTACAAGAAGAATTGCAAAAGAATACTAATTGCAAAATAGAATATGTTGTTGAAAAAGAAGAAGGACCTGAACATGCAAAAATGTTCTACGTAAATATGCTATATAATGGAGAAGTATATGGTAAAGGTTGTGGAACAACAAAAAAAGAGGCTGAGCAACAATCTGCAAAAGAAGCATTGGAGAAAATGGAAAATGAGTAATAGAATGTATATTATACCGATATTTATACCACATAAGGGTTGTAATAATATGTGTGTATTTTGCAATCAAAGAAAGATTAGTGGTGAATTGAAAGATGTAACTACTGAAGATATTAAAAACATTATTGATAATTATCTAAATATCAATAGTGTTATTAAATATACTCAAATACAAGTTGCTTTTTATGGTGGTAGTTTTACTGGTATTGAAACAGAAAAGCAAATTGAGTTTTTAAAAGTTGCAAAAGAGTATATAGATAATAAAAAAATTAGTAGTATTAGATTATCTACAAGACCAGACTATATATCTAAAGAAATATTAACATATTTAAAAGAATATGGTGTTAAAACAATTGAATTAGGAGTTCAATCATTAAATGAAGATGTTCTTTTAGCTAGTAAAAGAGGACATAGTGCAAGTCGAGTTTATGAATCTGCACATATGATTAAAGAATTTGGTTTTGAATTAGGATTACAAACTATGTTAGGTTTACCACATAGTAATGAAGAATTTGAAATTGAAACAGCTAGAAAAGTAATTGAAATGAAACCAAGTATAGTAAGAATATATCCAACTCTTGTTATTAAAGATACTGAATTAGCAGAAATGTATGAAAAAGGTGAATATATTCCATATACTGTGGAAAAAGCTGTGGATATAAGTGCAAAATTAATGAAGATGTATAATGAAGCTGGAATTATAGTGATAAGAACAGGTTTGCAAAATACAGATAACATTAGAGATGGTGGAGATGTAATAGCTGGACCTTTTCATCCTGCTTTTGGTGAATTAGTTAAACAACGTGTATATAGAAATGATATTGAAAATAAAATTAGTGATTGTAATTTTAAAAATATTAGTATAATATGTAATAGAAAAGATATAAGTAAAGTATTAGGTAATAAAAAAGAAAATATTAAATATTTAAATACAAAATTTAATGTTAATATAAAAATAATTGAAAACAATAATTACGTTGAAGGCAAATATGAATTAAAGGAAGGCGTTTGATGAAGCAAATAGTAATATCAGGGTATTATGGATTCGATAATATAGGTGATGATGCTATGATTGAGACTTTTTCTAAGTATTTTAAAGGAAAAGGAATCAATTCTATTATTATGTCTAAAAATCCTTTAAATACAAGTAAAAAATATGACATTTCTGCTATAAATAGATCAAACATTTTTAATATATTTAGTGCTATTAATAAATCTGATGCTTTAATTAGTGGTGGTGGTACTTTATTACAAGATGTTACAAAAGTAATAAGCATATGGTACTATTTGGTAATCGTTTGGATTGCAATAATATTGAAAAAACCAGTATATATATTGTTTCAAGGTATAGGGCCAATAAATAATAAATTTAATATTTGGTTAACAAAGAAAACATTAAAAAAAGTTAAAGCAATATATTTAAGAGATAAAAAAGCTTATGATGAAATGCAAAGATTAGGTTTTGATACTTCTAATGTACAAGTAAGTTCGGATTTAGTATATGCATTACAGTATAGTGATAAAATTGAAAGTGAAACATTATTAAAAAAGCAAATTCAAAATTATTCTACAGATAAAAAATATATTGGTGTATCATTAAGACCATGGAATAATATTTCAAATGAAGAAAAATTTGCTGAAATATTAGATAGAATATCTAGTGAGTGTAATTCTGAAATTGTATTTTTCCCATTTCATAAATTACAAGATATAAATTATTCAAAGAGTATTCAAAGTAAAATGAAAAATAAATCATATATAATACAAGGTGATTATTTACCATCTCAAGTGGCTGGCATGATGTCTATAATGAAATTAAATATTGGTGTAAGATTACATTCTTTAATATTTGCAACGATAACAAAAGTTCCTACAATTGGGATCTCTTATGATCCTAAAGTTGATGGGTTCTTAAAGGAAATTGGAATGGAATCTGTGTGTGATTATAATAACATAAATGGAGAGAAAATAATTAATAAAACAAAAGAGATATTAAACAATAATTTGTATGATTATTCAATATTTGATAAAATAAATGATAATAAAAAAGATGTTATTAAAATATTGGATAGTGTTATAGGAGAAATTTATGGAAAGAATTAATATATTAAATGTTAAATTTGATAATGTTACTATGGCTGAAGCAATAAATAAATGTGCAGATTTTTTAAAGACAGATAAAGTAAATGCAATTGTTACTCCTAATCCAGAAATAGTAATGCAAGCACGTAAAGATGATATATATCAAAAAATATTAAATAATTCTGAATTAGTTATACCTGATGGCATAGGTGTAGTTATAGGAAGTAAAATGTTAAGAACTCCATTAAAAGAAAGAGTTGCTGGTTATGATTTAATATGTAATTTATTAGAGGAACAAAGTATAGATAATAAAAACATATATATTTTAGGTGCGAAACCAGGTGTCGCAGAAGAAGCAAAAAAGAATATTGAAATAAAATATAATGCTAAAGTAGTTGGATTACATGATGGATATTTTAAAGAAGATGATGAAGAATCAATTATCGAGGATATAAATAATAGTGGTGCAAATATTATATTAGTTGGATTGGGAATGGTAAGACAAGAGAAATTCATAGATAAATATAAAAAAGTATTAAATAATATTAGAATAGCAATTGGTTGTGGAGGCAGTATTGATGTGTTAGCAGGTGTAGCACAAAGAGCACCAAAATTTTATGTAGAACACAATTTAGAGTGGTTTTATAGATTAGTAAAGCAACCGACAAGAATTGGAAGGATGATGCAATTACCAAAATTTTTATTAGTAGTAGCAATAAAGAAAAATAATAATTAAATAAATAATAAATTTTAATTGATTATAACTATTAAATATAGTATTATTTTGTTGAAAGTCATGTAATATTAAAATAATTTTTAAGGAGTGATTTGAATGAGTATATCTTGGCCAATGATTGCAATTGCAGTTTCACTGTTGGCATATGTAATAGCAATTATATTTTATTACAAAGTATCAAAGTTACCTTCGGGTAATGAGAAAATTGAAAGAATAGGTTTTTATATTAGAAAAGGTTCTTATACATTTTTAAAAAGAGAGTACAAAATATTATTAGCATTTGCCTTATTAGTATCAATTATTATATTTTTATTTTTCCCAAATCCAATTTGGAATCAAGTTAATATAATTCCTAATATACAAATGGTAATTGCATATTTGGGTGGAACTATATTATCTGGGTTAGCAGGATTTGTAGGAATAAAAATAGCAACAATAGCAAATGTTAAAGCAGCAGTTGCTGCAAAAGAAGGAATAAGGAGATCATTTATGGCTGCATTTAGAGGTGGGGCTGTAATGGGAATGGCTGTTGTGGGAACAACATTATTAGGAGCAGCAATTTTATATTTAATATTTGGACCAACAGATGTCATATTAGCGTTTAGCTTTGGAGCAAGTTCTTTAGCTTTATTTGCAAAAGCTGGAGGAGGGATATTTACAAAAACTGCAGATGTTGCAGCAGACTTAACTGGTAAAGTAGAATTAGGAATACCAGAAGATGATCCAAGAAATCCAGCTGTTATTGCAGATAATGTTGGAGATAATGTTGGCGATGTAGCAGGTATGGGAGCAGATTTATTTGATTCAAATATAGCTGCAATTGCTGCTGCAATTATTATAGCATTACCATTAGGAATGGTTGATTTGATATTTTGTTTTGGTTCATTAGGATTATTAGCATCAATTATTGGAGTATTATTATCAAGAGTTAGAAAAAATGAAAAACCAGGTTCAGCATTAAATAGAGGCACATATATAACTTGCATTATATTTGTAGTATTAACATTATTAGCTACATTATATTGTGGTTATCCAATAGAATTATGGGGTGCAGCAATCATAGGTATGATAGCTGGTGTTATAATAGGAATAACAAGCGATTTCTTTACAGGAGATGATAAGAAACCAGTTAAGAAAGTTGCAGAGTCATGTCAAAATGGAGCAGCCTTTACAATATTGTATGGAATATCTTATGGATTTTTAAGTACATTACCAGCATTATTAGGTATAGGACTTGCGGCTTTAGCATCATATCAATTATGTGCGGGGTTAGGTGATGGTTTTGCAATGATGGGTATTTCAATTTCAGCAATAGGAATGTTATCTATTGTAGGTATGATAATTTCAAATGATGCTTATGGTCCAATAGTAGATAATGCCAGAGGAATTGCAGAAATGGGCGGATTAGGCGAAGATGTCATAAAGGTTGCAGATGAATTAGATGCAGCTGGTAATACTACAAAAGCAATTACAAAGGGGTTTGCAATTGGAGCCGCAGGACTTACAGTTATAGCACTTTTAGGTGCGTTCTGTGAAATTGTTTTTCAAGCATCTGGAGTAAATATTGTATTTGATATAATGAATCCATTAGTATTCTTTGGAATGTTAGTTGGAGCAACAGTACCATGTGTGTTCTCAGCAATGTTAATTTTTGGTGTAAATAAAAATTCACAAATTATGGTAAAAGAAATAAGAAGACAATTTAATGACATACCAGGGGTTAGAGAGGGAACAACAACACCTGATTATGAAAAATGTATAGATATAGCTACAATAGGTTCAATAAGAGAATTAGTACCAGCGGGTATTTTAGCAATTTGTATTACTTTATTGGTTGGATTTATAGGTGGTGTTGAAGCTATCGGAGGATATTTAGCTGGAAATATAGTAGCAGGATTATTAATAGCAATGATGATGAGTAATGCAGGTGGATTATGGGATAATGCTAAAAAATATATTGAAGCTGGTAATTTTGGGGGTAAGGGTTCTGAGGCTCATAAAGCAGCAGTAATTGGTGATACAGTTGGAGATCCATTTAAAGATACAGCAGGCCCATCAATAAATACTCAAATAACAGTTGTGTCATTAGTAGCATCACTTTCAGCAACATTATTTTTAAGCTTTAGTCTGTTAGGATAATTTTTATTATTAATTATTGAATAGAAAAATTTAATTAGAAAATAGTAATAATCTTAATGGTTATTATTATTTTATCTTTATTATTATCAAATATTATTATTTGTTTGACAAGTTAGTATATATATATATAATTAAATAGAGAGAGGTAACCATGGAAAGTATTATGAGTTCAAAAACTGAAAAGAATATTTTAGTCTTTTTTATTATTGCATCAGTAATAATTATTTGTATTGCTTTATATTTTTTTGTTATAAAAAACCCAAAATATATGATGATGTATGTTTTAAGTGATACTAATAATACATTAATTACAAACGTTAGAAATCAAACAGCATTATTAAGTTTATTGGATAAAGGATTAGTTATTCAAGGTAGTGCAAAATATTTGTATAAAACAAATGGAACAATGAGCGTTCAAGTACCTAAAAAAGAAAATCGAAAAACTGTATATACTACTGTAATAAAACCTAGTCTTGATACATATTCAAACAATATTAATTTTTATATAAATAAAAATAGTAGTAATTCACAAGACATATTAAAACTTACTTTACCAGATTATCAAAAAATATATAATATATATCAAAATGATGGTGTTATAGCATTAGATTGCGAAGAACAGGACAAATTTGTTGAACTTAATAGATTAGATTTTAATGTTGATATGGATGTATCTATAGTGTCAGATAGCTTTATTATTATGTATGAAAGAGCAATAGATAGCTTTAAAAAACAATTTCAAAATAATGATTTTTATTATTTAAAAGAAGGTAATAAATATAATATATGTTTATCTTTAAATGTAGAAAAAATTAAAGAATATGTTGAAAAAACAGGTGAAGTATTAATTAAAGATAATATGTTTGTAAGTGCATTTAAACAGTACTATAGTCAGGTCTATCCAGATGTAATAGTTGATAGAGAATTCTTACAAAATGAAATAGATAATTTTATAGAAAGAATAAATTCTGTTTTAGTTGATCAAGAAGTAGTTATTGAAATAGTGGTAGTAACAGACGATATATTTAATAAAAAAATTAATGAAATTCAAATTCTTATGACAAAACAAAATAATATAGTTGGTAAAGGTGCTATCACATTCAACAATGACAGTATAAATGTTAATTATGATAATAATGATAAAATATTTATCTTTGCTTTAGATAAAACAGCTTCAGGATATAATGTAGTTATAAATGATGGGGAAAATGTAAATATTAATTTAATTATAAATTCATTTAGTGCAAACAAAAATATCGTTTTATCTGGTAATTTATATAGTAATTCTATTACTGGAAATATAAGTACAGTATATATAGATAATAAAACCTATGATTTTGATGTAGAAATAGTATCAACTAATAGTAATAAAGAAGAGATTCTAAATGTTCAAATAGATTCTCAAGTGATTTTTGATAATATAGAAGAATATGTTCCAGCCAGACAGTTAATTACAACTGAACAGTCTAATAATGTTATTACACAATATATCAAAGAAATGGATGATTTGTTTAAGCCTAGACAAGTGGTACAATAGAATAGTAAGGATATGAAAAGAAGCTTATATATCTTGAAGTTTCTTTTTTTGTATATATATTTAAAAGATTAGATATAGGAGATATACAGTGAAAAATAAGTGCAGTTTTAGAGTTTTTTAATGATAATTTCTTTATGTTAGTGTAAAATATTAGTAGGCAAATCATAAAAGATTTACCTACTAGTTTTTTATCTTTTTTTAAAAAAACTATATAAAAAACATAGACAATCCAGTATAATGTAAGTGTCAAACCAACACGAA
>JAQVRJ010000040.1 GCA_028701115.1 Clostridia bacterium | reverse complement strand
GAAAAATGTAATCCTGCTGGAAGTGTAAAAGATAGAGTAGCTTTATATATGATAAGAGATGCTGAAAAAAAAGGTCTAATAAATAAAGATACTAAGATAATAGAACCTACAAGTGGAAATACAGGAATAGGTATAGCTTGTTTTGCTACAATAAAAGGATACAAGACGATACTTGTTATGCCTGAAAATATGAGTCAAGAAAGAATAAAATTATTAAAAGCATATGGAGCTGAAGTTATATTAACTAAAGCTGAGCTTGGGATGCAAGGTTCAATCGAAAAAGCTAATGAATTAGCAAAACAAAATCCAAATTCTTTTATACCTAGTCAATTTGATAATGTATCTAATATTGAAGCACATAAAATGACTACTGGCCCAGAAATTTGGAAAGATACTAATGGTAATGTAGATTTTTTTGTAGCTGGAGTTGGAACTGGAGGAACAATTACTGGTATAGGTGAGTATTTAAAAGAACATAAAGACAGTGTAAAGATAATAGCTGTTGAACCAAAAGATTCGCCTTTGCTTTCAGAAGGAAAATCAGGTACACATGGAATTCAAGGAATTGGAGCAAATTTTATTCCAAGTATATTAAATCAAAAAATTTATGATGAAGTATTAACAATAACTACTGAAGAAGCATATACAGCGGTAAAAGAATTAGTAAAAACTGAAGGATTATTAGTAGGTATATCTTCAGGTGCTAGTTTAAGTGCTGCAACAAAATTAGCTCAATTAAAGGAAAATGAAGGAAAAACTTTTGTAGTGTTATTACCAGATTCAGGAGAAAGATATTTATCTACACCACTGTTCTCTTGACAAAGTAAACATAATAGTGTTATAATAAAAATATATAAAAGGGGAAAAGTAATATGAATAAGATAATGAATAATGCACCTTGTTGTTGCTGTTGTTGTTGTAACAATGTAAATTTAATTATAAAAATCTAAGCAATTAAAACTCAATAAATAACAATTGAGTTTTCAATTGTTGTTTAATGAGGTGTAAAATGTTTTCAGTAATAAAAGGTTTATATAGGGATGCTAAAAATATAAGAGAGCAAGATCCTGCAGCAAAGTCAATTTTAGAGGTAATTATATTATATCAAGGATTTCATATTTTAATATGGCATAGAATATCACATGCGTTTTATAAAATAAAATGGATGTTTCTTGCAAGATTAATATCACAATTAGGAAGATTTTTTACAGGCATAGAAATACATCCAGGTGCTCAAATAGGTAAGAGATTATTTATAGATCATGGTATGGGTGTTGTAATAGGCGAAACCGCAGTTGTTGGTGATGATTGCTGTATATATCACGGTGCTACATTAGGTGGAACCGGTAAAGATATAAATAAAAGACATCCAACATTAGGAAATAATGTAATGGTTGGAACAGGTGCTAAAGTTTTAGGGCCAATTAATATAGGCGATAATGTTAAAATTGGTGCAGGTGCAATTGTATTACATGATATTAGGTCAAATGTAACAGCGGTTGGTGTTCCCGCACATGAAGTAATAAAACATAAACAAGATATCGATTTAAAAGATGCAACCATTAAATAAAAATATTGTAGACACTTTATCTATGCAATAAAGTGCCTATTTTTATGTAATATGTATTTACATATTAGTTATAATATTAGGGAAATAAGTTATTGAAGTAATAATATAATTAGGAATATTGAGAAAATTAAAGAAACTGTGAGTATCATTCTATTTTATTTAAAAATTAAGAATAAATGTAAATATTTAAAAAATTACATGAAAATGGTTATTTGACAAGATAGCTTGAAATAATGTATATTAGATATGTAGTATAAATATGTAATTGAAAGGAAATGAAAATGGAAATAGAAAAAAATAATAGTGAAAGTGTGCTGAATAAGTTTACTATTATAATTGTAATTGCTGTACTAGTTACATTGTTATGTATTGTATTTTTAATATTAAGAAATAACAATAGTGTATATGCAAAAGAAATTTCTTCTAATGTTACAGAAGTAACACTAGAAAGTTTAATGACACAAAATGTTAATGTTTTACAAAAGATAGAAGTTATTGAAGAAGATATACCATATGAAACAGTTGCGATAGGTTCAAATAGAAGTGGAACAGGTAGAATTTTAGTTGAAGGAGATTATGGAACAAAAAGAGTAGTATATAAAAATATATATGAAAATGATAAATTAGTAAGTCAAGAAGAAATATCTAGTAGTATAATCCAAGAACCTGCAAGTCAAGTTATATCATATGCAACAAAGAAGACAACAACATCAAGATCTAATGTTATAAAAAGAGATGAAGGAGATAATAGTATACCAGTAGCTAGTTATACAAAAGTTATTAAAATGAGATATACAGCATATTGTTTATGTCCAAAATGTTGTGGGAAGTCTCCATCAAATCCAGCATATGGCCTTACAGCAATAGGGTATAAAATTACTCCAGGACAAAATGATAAAGTTGTAGCAGTTGATCCTAAAGTTGTAAAACTTGGTTCGACGGTATATGTTCAAGGTTTAGATTCAAAAGGAGATTATGGTTATGCCTATGCATGTGATACAGGTGGAGCAATTAAAGGAAATAGAATAGATTTATATTATGATGACCATAATAAGGCTTTACAAATAGGTACAGGTTATTGTAATGTGTATGTATTAGATTAATATTAAGTAGTATTGTGTTTATTCACAATACTATTTCAATCTTAAATTGTTTAATGTTATTATTAACTTAATATATGTGTTGATTGAAATTTATAAATATGAAATAATATAATATGGAAAAGAGGAATAATATGGGAAAATGGAAATGCGCCAAATGCGGTAATGAAGAATATGAACAAGATCAATTTCAAGCAACTGGTGGAGCTTTTGCAAAAATATTTGATATACAAAACAAAAGATTTGTTACAGTTAGTTGTACAAAGTGTGGATATACGGAAATATATAAAACAGGTTCAAATGCTGGTATGAATATATTAGATTTCTTTACTAATTAATTAGTAAACATTAATAGTAATTATGTGATTATAATTGCTATTTTTATTTATATATATAATCGTTTTATTGACATTTTATTTAAAAAGATATATATTATACATGTAAAATGTTGTTTATTTGAATATAGAAAATACTAAAGAGGGAATATGAATATTATAGAAAACGATACAAAATATATATTAAGGAAATATGGTATTGTCGCTAATAAAAGATTAGGACAAAATTTTTTAATAAATGAGGATGTTATAAATAAAATAATTGAAAAATCAGAAGTTACAAAAGAAGATTTAATTATTGAGATAGGGCCAGGTCTTGGAACATTAACAGAATATTTATTGAAAGTAGCCGGAAAAGTTGTATGCGTAGAGTTGGATCCTAAAATGATTTATGTTTTATCGGATAGATTTAAAGAATGTAACAACATAGAAATTATTAATGAAGACATTTTAAGAGTAGATTTAGAAAGAATAATTAATAATAATAAAGAGTTTAAGCATGTAAGGGTAATAGCAAATTTGCCATACTATATTACGACACCAATAATTATGAAGTTGTTAGAAAACAAATTAAATATTGATACAATTACTATTATGATTCAAAAGGAAGTAGCAGAAAGAATTGTTGCAGATCCAGGTGGAAAAGACTATGGAGTATTATCTTTAAGCGTTAAATATTATGCTGATTCAGAAATATTAGTATATGTTCCATCAGTAGATTTCTTACCAGAACCAAGTGTTGATTCCGCGGTTGTATTATTAAGAATTCATAATGGCAAAAAATATAAAGTTCGAGATGAAAAAGTATTATTTGGAGTAATTAAAGGTGGTTTTTCGCAAAGAAGAAAATTATTTGTAAATGCTATAGAGTCATATTTGAAAATATATAATATTTCAAAAGATGAATTTGTTCAGATATTAAATAATCATGGTATTCAAGAATACCAAAGAGCAGAAACTTTAAGTTTAGAACAATATATTGAAATCGCTGATGATATAACTTATTTAAAAATTTTAAGGGAATAGGTGATTGTATTAATGATACAAAAGAGAATATTAATAATTGAAGATAGAGAAGAAATATATACAATTGTTAATGATATCTTCAAAATTGATGATAGTTATAAAGTTGTAACTTCTAATACTAACAATAAAAAGATTCATGAATGTATGAAGGATATACCAGATATTATTCTTATAAATACTGCAGATAATATTAAAGTTTATCAAGATATTGTTGGATTAAATACAGCTTTTATGACACCGATTATCGGAATATCCCCACAGCCTAATAATAAATATATAATTGAAACTCTTTCAAAGGGTTTTAATGCATATATTATTAAGCCTATGGATAAAGAATATATATATTATATAATAATTAATTTTATTAAATTAATTCATACAAATCGTATGGCTAGTTCATTAACGGGTTTACCTGGTAATATACAAATTGCTAATGAACTGCAAAGAAGAATTCTTAAAAAAGAAGCTTTTTATACGTTATATATTGATTTGGATAATTTTAAAGCATATAATGATACCTATGGTTTTTTAAGAGGAGACGAAGTAATAAAATTAGCAGCTAATATATTACAAGAAGCTGTAATTCAATATGGAATTGATGGAGATTTTGTAGGTCATATTGGCGGAGATGATTTTGTAGTTGTTACAAAAGTCAAAGATGTTGAAAAATTATGCAAGTATGTAATAACTAATTTTGATGATAGAATTCTTAAGTATATAAATGAAGAAGATAAGGAAAGAGGTTTTTTTGAAGTACCCAATAGGAAGGGCATAATTGAGCAGTATCCTATAACATCAATTTCAATAGCTGGTGTTACTATAAAAGAGGATGATAAAGTTGATCCTTTAATAATAGCGGAAGTTGGAGCTCAAATAAAGCATAAAGTAAAGGCTATACCAGGTAGCGTTTATTATATAGGCAAAAGATTATTATAGGAGGAAGATGTAGATGAAGAAGTGTTTAACAATTATTTTAAGTATGATTATGGTATTGAGTATGAGTGTTGTATTTGCAACGGAATCTGATGTATTTGCTACAGAAGCAGCTGCAAGTGGAGTTCCTGCAAGTGGAGTTCCTGCGACTGGAGTTCCAGCAACTGGTATAGATTCAACTGATAATGAAAGTAATAAACTTGATGGATATGCAACAGCAAAGGTTACAAAAGTATCTGCTGTTTCAGAACAAAGCTATTATGATATATATACAATAAAAACACAGGAAGTAACAATAGAATTTATGAATGGTGAATATAAGGATCAAGAATTTGATACAGTATATTATATATCACAAGATTATTTTGGCATGTATGAATCACCTGAATTAAGTGTTGGAGATAAAGTTTATGCAGATGTTCAAATAACTGAACCAACAGAAGATGGTGGAGAAACAACTTATAATGCAAGTATTGTACAAAAAATCAGAGATACACATATGCTAATTACAGGTCTAATAATAGCTGTATTGTTAATTGCAATAACAAGATTTGTTGGATTAAGAATAATAGGATTAATGGCAGCAAATGCTTTAGTTGTTTTTGGTGCAGTATTTGGTTTATACATGACAGGATTTAATCCAATATTATCATTATTAATATTAATGGTATCATTGATATTAGTAAATGGTGTAATATTGAATGGATTTAAAAAAGAAACTTTTGTAGCCATGTTAGCTGCATTGGTTGCAACAACAATTTCAATGGGTGTTATTACATTATTAAATAATATTTATGGTGTAGTAGGATTAACAGAATATGGTTCATATATTACAGGAGTTACTGATGCATCAACATTATTATTCTCATATTTAGATATAATTGTTGCAGGTATAATAGTAATTATAACTGGATTAACAATGGATATAGCTTTAAGATCTGTTAAAAAAGCTTCTCAAGGTAGAGATTTCGTAACAACAGTAAAAGATATTTCCTCAGCATTAACAAGTAGAATGAATATTGCATTTATGGTATTGCTAGGTACATTTATGCCAGTATTTATAGTATTTACTTTATTTAATAGACCAATAATGGAAATAATTAATGTTGAAACAATAACAATTGAAATTATTAAATTGTTAATAATAGTATTAAATGTTGTAATAGTAATTCCAATATCAGTATTGTTATCTAAAGAGTTATTAAAAGTAAGAGGCCTTTCAGAAAATGTAGATGAAAAGGAAGAACAAAAATAAATTGCATGAATAAGAATAAAACTACAAAAAATGTAGTTTTATTTTTTATAGTTTTCATGAAAAAATTTTGTAAATTAATATGTAATAATAGGAATAAAATAAGGTTTATTTATGAAGATGTGATTATAGTTGAAATATTTTTAAATTTATTGTATAATATATTTATGTGTAACGAAAAAATTATGATTGAGCTGTATAATATTACGGTTCGAGACGGAAAATTAAGCAATTGCGATGGAAACGCTTTTAAAGAATTTGAAAACTTTTCAGGAAATTCAGGAGTTTCAGAACTTTTGCTCAATTTGTTTGAAAGGGTATCAGTTGAATTTAACAAAAAACTGAAAGGTAACAAGTTCGATTTAGTTGCTGGTATTTTTGATGAAATTCCAGAAGCTGAAAGTTGTGTTTTAGATTTAAAAAGGTTTAATAAAGCTGAACCTGATTTTGAAAAGATTACTATCAATGCTGGTTATAATCTTGATAAAGTAACAAGCTTGTGTTATTTAAAAGCACCTCCTGATGGAGTATCAAGTAATAGCTGTGTATATATGGTGGTGTATTGTAGGTTGTAGAGAAAGAAGACTTTCTTTTTTTGTTGCAAAAAATATAGTAGTAAGATATAATTGATTTATGTGTAACGAGCAATTATCATTAGAATTGTATAATATTACAATTCAAGATCAAAAATTAAGTAAAGTTAACAAGTATACATTTAATGAATACGTGAATGTTCCTAATTCATCTGCATACTTATGTAAAGAACTTACCAATGTTATTCTTTTTTTTACAGAGGTATTTAATTTAACTGAGTTTGATTTAAAAGCAAGTATATTTGCAAGAGAATATGATGCTGTTAAATTCGAAAAGTTAATGTATAATATTAATGGCAGTCGGCCAGATTTAATTTATGTATCTATATGCGATATTTGTGATATTGATAAAATTACTTTTTATATTTATAGATCTAAATTAGAAAGTGAGAAAACCTTAATACATATGATTGTATTAAAGAAAGAAGGGAGTTGGTAAATATCAACTTCCTTCTTATATATTAGAAGAAAGTTGTTTGACTTATTATATTCCGTATAGTATAATTCTTATATAGAAAAGAGGAATAGATATGAAAGTAGAACCTAAAACGTTACCAGGCTTTATGGAATTATTGCCAAAAGATCAAATTTTGTTTAACCAATATATTGATATAATAAAAGATGTGTATGAGAAATATGGTTTTTTACCTATAGATACACCTAATATTGAATTATCTGAAATACTATTAGCAAAAGCAGGTGGAGAAACAGAAAAACAAATATATAGATTTAAAAAAGGCGATAATGATTTAGCTCTTAGATTTGATTTGACAGTTCCAACAGCTAAATTTGTTGCTATGTATTATAATGATATTAAATTTCCATTTAAAAGATATCAAATTGGTAGAGTATATAGAGGAGAAAAACCTCAACAAGGAAGATTTAGAGAATTTTATCAAACTGATATTGATATAATAGGAGATGGAGAATTAAGTATTATTAACGATGCAGAAATTCAAAGTATAATGTATGTATTATTTAAAAAAATGAATATTGGAAAATTTACTATTCACATGAATAATAGAAAAGTATTAAATGGATATATGTCATATTTAGAATTACCTGATAAATCTGTTGAGATATTAAGAATAATAGATAAGATAAATAAAATTGGCGTGCAAGAAGTTGAAAACGAAATTATAGAGTTGGGAATAGACAAAGATAAGGCAAATAGTATATTAAAATTTATTACAATAAATGGAAATAATAGTAATGTAATAGAACAATTAAAAAAATTAGAAA